>JAAAOH010000094.1 GCA_009908925.1 Spirochaetota bacterium
CTCCTTTGTTGACGGTGCAGGTGAGGCGCCCTATCTTATAGGATCGCCTGCAACCGAAAGGAGTTTTGTATGAGAACATTTCGTTCGATGGTGGTTGCTGTATTTCTGCTGGTTCCCGTGCTCTTCGCGGGTGCAACCGGTTCTCAGGAGGAGATGCAGGAACAGAAAGGTCCCGTAACGGTGGCCTCCAAGATCGACACCGAAGGTGCGCTGCTCGGCAGCATGATCGTTCAGCTTCTCGAGGCGGACGGTTTTCAGGTCGAGGACAGCACGCAGTTCGGTCCCACGGATGTCATTCGGAAAGCGATTATTAACGGAGAGATCGACATCTATCCGGAGTACACGGGAAACGGGGCGTTCTTCTACCCCGAGGCGGCATCCCCCGATGTGTGGAAGGATCCCCAGCAGGGCTACGAGACCATCAAGCGTCTCGACATGGAGAACCATAACATCGTCTGGCTGCAGCCTGCGCCGGCCAACAACACCTGGGCGATCGCCGTCCGTCAGGACCTCGCCGAGGCCGAGGGCCTCGATACGCTCGATGACCTTGCCTCCTACATCGAGGACGGCGGGGAGTTCAAGCTTGCGGCATCCGAGGAGTTCGTAACCCGCCCGGACACGCTTCCGGCGTTCGAAGACACCTATGGCTTCGACCTGTCCAACGATCAGCTGCTCACCTTCTCCGGCGGAAACACCGCGACGACCACACAGGCTGCAGCTCGCGAGACCGACGGGGTCAATGCGGCAATGGCCTATGGCACCGACGGCAACCTCAGTGCGCTCAACCTCAGGGTTCTCGAGGATTCACGCAACGTGCAGCCGTACTATCGCCCGGCGCCCATCGTGCGGCAGGAGGTGCTTGATGAGTACCCCGAAATCGAGTCCATTCTCGAGCCCCTGTTCTCCTCTCTCGATCTGGAGACGCTTCAGACCCTCAACGCGCGCATTGCGGTGCAGGGCGAGAACGCAGCACAGGTGGCGGAAGACTACCTCACCGAGAACGGCTTTCTCGAGTAGCAGCCGGCTGAACCCCCGAGGGGGCTTCCCGTGAAGTCCATACAGCTACGAGTAGAGCGGGTCACGATGGCAGGCGCAGTCCTTGCCATCGTGGCTCTGTTTCTACCCTTTGTTCTGCTCAAACCCAATCGTGTGGCCGAGGGTGAGCTCCACGGGCTCGTGGACCTGCAGGCCCCCCTGCTCATTGGTGCGCTTGCGGGGTTCGCGGCGGTGAGTCTCGTGCTCGCCTGCCTCGGTGAATCTGCGAGGGGTCGCGCCGCAAAGCTCGCTGCCGGACTCGGTGTATTCACTGCGGCACTGCTGCTGCTTGCATCCGCCGGCGAGCGGCTCATCACGGCGGACACGCCGTTCGCGCGACTCAGCCCCCAGATCGGATTCTGGTTCCTCATGCTCGCGACCTTCGTCATCATGGACGGGTCGCTGCGAAATGCGCCGTTCCCGAGGGTGACAAAGGCGGGCGTCGGGCTGCTGCCCTTCGTGATACTTGCCGCGGTGGCGGTGACGGGGCTCCTCGACGACCTCGCGGTGCTGCAGGAGTTCTACAACCGCGAGGACCGATTTCTGCAGGAGCTCGGGAACCATCTCTTTCTCTCGGGTCTCTCGGTGAGCGCGGCGGTGGCGATCGGCGTGCCCCTCGGCGTCCTTGCCTGGCGCCGCACCCGATTCGAGAAGCCGGTGTTCGTGGTGGTGAACGGTATACAGACCATTCCCAGCCTGGCGCTCTTCGGTCTGATGATCGCCCCGCTTGCCTTCATCTCCCAGGCCTTCCCGGTGCTTCGAGAGCTCGGCATCCGCGGCATCGGAAACGCCCCTGCGCTCATCGCCCTCACGCTCTACGCGCTTCTGCCGATCACGCGGAATGCTTACACCAGCATGGCGGTAATTCCGAACGCGGTCGTCGATGCCGGACGTGGAATGGGCATGGGCACGAGGGATCTCCTGCGGCTGGTGGAGCTCCCGCTTGCCGTCCCCATCATTCTCAGCGGCATCCGCACCTCCGCGGTGCAGGCCATCGGAAACACGGCCGTCGCCGCGCTCATCGGCGCGGGCGGTCTCGGCGCATTCGTGTTTCAGGGGCTGGGGCAGGCCGCCCCGGATCTCATCGTCATGGGGGTAATCCCCATTGTGGCGCTTGCAATCATCGTAGATCGCCTGCTCGGCGTCCTTATCCGTGTCGCCACGCCGCGTGGAATCAGGAATGTAGAGTCATGATCGAATTCAAGAGTGTACGCAAGTCATTCGGCTCGGTGGACGCGCTTCGCGGTGTTTCCTTCGAGGTGCCGACCGGCCAGGTGACGGTACTCATCGGGCCGTCGGGGTGCGGAAAGACGACATCGCTTCGGATGATAAACCGTATGATCGAGCCCACCGACGGCGACGTGCTCATGGACGGACGGAAAGTGGGCAGTTTCGCCCCTGAGGAGCTGCGGCGGGGAATCGGTTACGTCATTCAGAGTGTCGGGCTTTTTCCCCACATGTCGGTTCGTGACAACATCGGCATCGTGCCGCGGCTTCTCGGCTGGGAGAAGCAGAAGCGCTACGAGCGGGCCGCGGAGCTTCTGGACCTCGTGGGGCTGGAACCCGCGGCCTACGGAGAGAAGTATCCGCATGAGCTTTCCGGCGGGGAGGCCCAGCGCATCGGTGTTGCACGCGCACTCGCAGCCGATCCGCCGGTCATGCTCATGGATGAGCCTTTCGGAGCGGTTGATCCGCTCAATCGGGAGGTGTTGCAGAAGGAGTTCGTGGCCCTGCAGCGGAAGCTGCGAAAGACCGTCGTGTTCGTGACCCACGACCTCGACGAGGCAATCCGCCTCGCAGACGAGATCATTCTGATGCGTGACGGCGAGATCGTGCAGATGGGGCCGCCGGAGCGCATCCTTGCCGCGCCGGCGGACGAGTTTGTGCGCAACTTCGTCGGCAACGACCGGGCGCTCAAGCGTCTGGCATGCTTTCGGGTGGAGGACCACATGCAGCGCGCGGACCTCCTTGCGGAGTCCGATGTCGGCGCCGTGACAATCGGCGCCGAGTCCGGCGATGGCCATGACGGCTCCGGGCTGTACTGGGTGCATGACGATAGTCGTCATCTGATCGGCGTCCTCGATTCTGCCGGCCTGAGCGACCGACCGCCGTCACAGGATGATGTGACCACGGTGCGGGCACGAGACGTTTCGGTGAGCCCGCTCTCGGACCTGCGCGAGGCTCTGTCCCGGCTTCTCGGGCAGGGGATGCGGGCGGTGCCGGTGCTCGACAGTGAGGAGCGTGTGCTCGGCGAGGTGCGCCTGCCGGACATCGAGGCACTCAACCAGACGGGGTTCGTGCGATGAGCGCTCGCGGGCGAGTATCGATCTATGTGGTGCCGGCGCTCGTCATCACCGCGTTTGCCGTCTTCGTGTTCAGCGAAAGCGTGCAGGAGATGACGCTTACCACTCTGTTTCCCGATGAGCCGGAGCACATCTAC
>JAAAOH010000192.1 GCA_009908925.1 Spirochaetota bacterium
TTTTCCCCGCGCCGGGTGAGGCCATCACGTTGACCATGTAGCATCCAAGCTCTGTCAGGCGTGCGCGCACGCTCTGTGCCTCGGCTCTGTTTTCGGAGAGGATCTCTTCGCGTATCTGTACGACCCGTGTTTCCTTCATTCCTCTATCTCCACATTCTCGACCCGGTATTCCATGCCACCGGTGAGCGTGCAGGAACTCCTACCGCAGGCCGGACACTCCACGCGCTCGACGCCCCGAAGTGACCGGGAGAACTTTTCCCCGCACGCGTCGCAGAGGAATGTCGGAACCGAGGTTGCCACCGCGATTCTTGCGTTCTCCGCCGTCGTCCCCCGCGCGAGGTGGTCGAAGTAGCGCTGAATCCACTCCTCTTTGAGGTCGCTGAGCTCACCTATCGTCAGGTTGATGGTGACGACCCGCCGGGCGGACTCCTGCTCGGCCGCCCTGAGCACCACCTCGAGAATCGCCTCGGTCACCGCCAGCTCGTGCATCGCTGCCGTCGAGTATGGCACGGGCGACACGGGCGGACAAGGCGGCGCCGATGCGGTATCGTGTCCGACATGGCGGAGCACGAGCGCAGTACGAACGCCGCGGAGACGCCGATCGAACCGGGGAAGCTCATCCTCAGGTCGGTCCTGCTCCTCATTGCGCTCCTGAGTGTTGCGGTCATCCTTATTCTGCTCGATGTGCCGCTCGACCGTATCGGGCGCGAGGCCGCAAGCCGTGGCGGCCTCATCGGCGTCTTCGTGTTTGTGTTCCTCGTGGACACCTTCATCGTCCCCGCGTCCCTCGACATCCTGTTGCCCATCACCATTACCTGGAGTCCGGTCCCGCTGCTGACAGTGATGAGCGCGGCTTCCGTGCTCGGTGGGATATGCGGGTACTGGATCGGGAGGACGCTCTACCGGTTCCGGTTCGTCCGGCGCACGGTGGCAGGCTATTACGCGAAAGGTGCCCGCATCATCGAGCGCTACGGCGTCTGGGGTGTGGTCCTCGCCGGGCTCACACCCCTGCCGTTCTCTACCGTCTCCTGGATCGCCGGCATGCTGCGGCTGCCCTTCGGGCAGTTCGTGCTCGGGGCACTGTCGCGCGCGCCGCGGATCGCCGCGTACTGGTTCGTGCTGCGTGCCGGCGTTCGTCTTCTCGTTTAGGCTCTCAGCTGCATCTACGCCGCCTGCTCGAGAAGCCAGCCGGTCAGCTCTTCCTCTCGCGCCCGGACGGAGTCGCCGTTGCCGGTGTAGCGGCCAAGCTCTTTCTCGGCCGTGATTCGACCGTCCATCATGAACAGAACCCGGTCGCTGCGTGCCGCCACCCTGACATCATGCGTGACCAGCATGATGGTGGTGCCCCAGCCGTTTACCTCTCTCAGCAGGTCCATGATCTCCGTTGCCGAGCGCGAGTCGAGGGCGCCGGTGGGCTCATCGCCGAAGAGGATCCGCGGCTCGTTTATGAGGGCACGGCAGATGCCCACTCGCTGCAGCTGACCTCCCGAGGCCTGGGCGATGGAGTTGCCGGCGAGGGAGGCGATTCCCGTGATTTCCATCAACTCTTGTGCCCGACGCTCGACAGCCGTGCGCCCGGTGCGTTTCGCGAGATAACCCGAGAGGATGATGTTGTCGAGAATCGTGAGGTTCGAAAGCAGATGAATCTGCTGGAAGATGAAGCCCATCTCCTCGAGTCTCAGCTTCGCGAGCTCCTTCTCCGAGAGACGGCTGAGCGCGCGGTCCGCGAAGTGGACCTCGCCGGAGCTCATACGGTCCATGCCGCAGAGGTTGTAGAGGAGGGTCGATTTCCCGGAACCCGACGGGCCCATGATCGAGACGAACTCGCCCTTGTGTACTTGCAGGTCGACATCCTTCAGCACCGATGTCTCGTTGTTCTTGTCGAGGCGGTAGCTTTTGTTGAGCTGTTTCGATTCCAGTAGCGTATTCATGTGTGTTCTCCTGTATTCCATAAATGATTATTCCGCGATCGTCGCGGCGATGCTCTGTTCTTTGATGCCCCGAATGCTGACCATGGTCGTTGCCGCCACGGCGAGCATGAGAAGGAGAGGCATGAGGACGTACGCCTGCAGCGGGTCGATGACGAACCTGATCTGAGAGGCACCCATGAACCCCCACAGGAGGCTTACCAGCCGCTGCCCGATGGTGTTGGAGAAGAAGGTTCCTGCCCCTATGCCGATGGTGAGGAGCAGCAGTGCCGTGGTGAGATACTGAACCCGCAGCGAGCGCAGTGAGAAGCCGAGGCTCTTCATGATGGCGATGCGCCTCGCGTCCTTACTGATAAGCATGCGCAGGAAGAGCGAGGTGATGAGCACCGCGACGGCGATTCCCACGGCCGTTGCGCCGGCGGTCACCACGATCAGCCCGTCGATCGTGTTTCCGAGGGTCTGCGAGAGGTAACCTCTGAGGTCGGTCACCCGGGCCGGTGCGAAGAGCTCCGAGTACTCGTGCATTTTGGTCGTGATGTCCGTTCCGGGGACCAGGTCCAGGCTCACAGTCGAGGCGAGAAAGTTCTCCGTGTTCGGAGGAAGTACCGCCTTCGCGGTTCGCCCGCCGTTGGTGACGTCCTGATATATTCCCGTCACGCGCATCGTGAGGTCACGCGCGGCGCCGGCGTCCCCGCTGGCGGCGTCTCCGCGTCCGGCGGCCGAGGCTCCGCGGTCCGCGGCCGCCCGGGCGCCTTCGCGTCGGAGCGTGATGGTATCACCGACTTTCTTTTCGAGGTCCCGGGCGTTCAGATATGAAAGGGCGATCTCGTCCTCAGCGCGCGGTGCTCTGCCGTGGAGATAGTCGAGCGGAAAGACCGTGAAGTCTCCCGTCTCAATCGCCAGGCGCTCGGTTTCCCCGGTTTCGTGGACGATCGTGAAGAGCGAGGTTACCAGCGGGGCGAAGCGGGCCACATCCGGATCCGCTGCGATGTGTTCCACCACCTCGTCGAAGCGTCCCTCGATTTCCTCTGACTGCCGCAGGTCAACGCGCATGTCGGAGGAGCCGATCCCCATGTAGGAGATGAAGCTCGGAGAGCGAATGGTCGAGAGGAAGTGGAGGGGGATCAGGGTGATGCCGGCGGCGAAGAAGAAGATGAAGGTCAGAAGCCCGAAGAGACGGAACCGCTGCAGGCCGTCTCGGATGCCGAGAAAGACGTTGATGTTGAAGAGACGCCCGGCGCGAAGGGGAAGGACTCGCCCGGGGCGGGGAGCTTCGTTCCCGGTTTTCGCGCGCAGTGCCTCAACTGCACTTACCCGGTCGAAACGGCGCAGAACGATCATGGCGGAGACCACTACCATGGCGAAGATGGCGGCGGCTGCCAGCATCGGAACCAGCAGAGCGGCCCCGCCCTGTGGTGCGCGCCCCATGTAGCGCGACATGTTCCCGGTTACCACGCTCGTGAGGGGAAGCGATGCAAGATAGCCGATCGCGGCGGCGCTCCCTCCGAGCGCGATGTACTTGGCCAGGTAAATGCCTTTG
>JAAAOH010000097.1 GCA_009908925.1 Spirochaetota bacterium
TTTCTCGACACCGCTGATGTGTACGATGATCGAGCCAGCGAGGCGGCCGTAGGCAGAGTCATACAGGCGCGTCCGGAGTCCTTACGTGTGGCAACGAAGTGCGGACGGCGTCTGCAGCCGCACGTCGCGGACAGCTACACCCCCGCGGCGATGCGGGAGTTCGTGGAGCAAAGCCTGGCGAATACGGGTCGCGAGACCCTTGATCTCATCCAGCTCCACTGTCCCCCAACCGAGGTGTACTATCGCCCGGAGGTGTTCGAAATCTTCGATCGCCTCAAAGAAGAGGGTAAGATACGGAATCTGGGCGTGTCGGTTGAGAAGGTGGAGGAGGGGCTCAAGGCGATCGAGTATCCGAACGTGGCCACCGTACAGATCATCTTCAACATGTTCCGCCATCGTCCCGCCGAGCTCTTCTTCGCCGAGGCTCGTCGTCGTGATGTAGGTGTCATCGTACGTGTTCCCCTTGCAAGCGGGCTTCTGTCGGGAAAACTCACTCGCAGCAGCACATTCGAGGAGGGAGACCACCGGAACTTCAATCGGGAGGGTGCCGCCTTCGATAAGGGAGAAACCTTTGCCGGTGTTCCCTTCGAGACCGGACTCGACGCGGTGGAATCGCTCAAAATGCGACTCGACGATGATCGTCCGCTGCCGATGCTGGCCCTGAAGTGGATCCTCATGCACGATGAGGTGAGCACAGTCATTCCGGGAGCGTCGCGGCCGAGTCAGGTCGAGCAGAACGTGGAAGCCTCGGAAACGAAGGATCTTACGCCGGAACAGGTCGAGGTGGTCGACGACGTCTACAAGCGCTACATCAGGGACTACGTTCACCACCGCTGGTAGCTGCAAACCACGCACGGATCTCCTCGGCGACGCGCTCACGGTCGACGCCGTTCACTACGACGTGGCCGCTCTCGAGGAGGTGCACTCTGTGCGTACGCTGAGCGTTCGTGCGGCGCTCGATGAGGTCGGTTACACTCGTCGGTACCGTTCTATCGGCTTCGGAGACGATGGTGAGGACCGGCGCCGTGATGTCGGCCAAACGGCGCCGCGCGCTCCGTATGAGGCGATACAGCTCGCCTGCCGGGCGGACCCACTGGAAGGCGTAGTACTCGAGCTCCAGCTCGCGCTCGACCGGGTCCTCACTCTCCGGCTCGTAGGGAATCCGCCATCGCGGGACTATACGCCCCAGGACAGGGGCAAGCCACAGGTTCCACTTTCGTACCAGCAGGGCGGGAGCACACAGTGCTACTGCGTCCGGCTCGAAGCGGGCGGCAAGTAGTGCGGCAAGCACGCCTCCCATGGAGAGCCCGACTATGCAGACACGCTCATAATCGGTGCGAAGCTGAAGAAACACGTCCGTGACGTGGCGCAGCCACTGATCCCTGTCGCTCTGGAGGAAGTCACGTCCATTGGTTCCGTGACCGGGGAGGCGCGGCACCGACACGGTGTAACCGTGATTGTTGAGCTCCGTAGCGAGGTAGACCATCTCGCTCGTGCGCCCCGTGAATCCGTGGATTATAAGTACTGCCTCGCGACCTCCGGAGAAGAACCGGTCACGCCCGAAGGGATTGACGCGCGTATCGCTGGGGATGTGATGGATCCTCATAGTTGCTTCCAGAGTCCACACCGGCGACGGACGTGTCAATCGCCTGATGCGACCCCGGGTTATGCGGTCGGCCGGCAGGCGGGCACACGCCGGCGGTCGATCGCACCGCACGCCGGCGAGGCCTTGCAGTTCGGCGGAATCTCGCGAATATAGTAACCCGAGATGACACGCGTACAACAGGCGATCGCGCGCAACGTGAAACAGGGGCGCAAACGCGTCGGGCTTTCTCAGGCCGATGTGGCGGACCGCGCCGGTCTCTCAGGTAGTTACGTTAGCGAGATCGAGCGGGCTCGCGGGAACCCCTCCGTGGAAGCGCTCGCGCGCATCGCCGAGACCCTCGGACTGCGACCGTACCAGCTTCTGCTCGGAGAGGACGATTGGGAGGTCCGCGACCGGCTCGAGACCGTGAGCAACATGTACCGGGATCTCCAGAGCGGAATGAACTCGATGCTCGATGAGGCGCTTCGCCGCCACACGAAGTCGGTTAAGCCGGTGCGAGACGACTCCGATCATCGTAAGCAGTGAAAGTAGGACTCTTTGCAAATGCCTCGGACTCATTGCCTATCGAGCCCCTTCTGCGCGTGCTTTCGGACAGCGGCATCGACGCATCGGTGTACCGCGTCCGGGAGAGCTGGCGAGGGATGACGACCGAGGAGATCCGCCGCAATCTCGACGGGGTGTCGCATCTCGTCCTGTGGGCGAAAGATCAATTGCCTCCTCAGACATGGAGCTCACTTCTCGCCGGGTACGCGATCGGTACCGACAAAGGCCTGTACGTGCTCGCCCCGGCCGATGTGGAAGCCGGAGAGTACCTCGAGGGGTTCCGGCGTTTCGAAGAGCCTGAGCGACTCGCCGAAGCGTTGATTGCGGATAGATCGGAGTATGAACGTGCTCGCGGGATCGCGGAGGCCCGCGAAGAGCTCATCGCGTCCGGTTTCGCGCTCACCGAGCGTACGTTTCTCGAGGCGGTAGGACAGGGGAACGAACGGGCTGCGCGCGGTTTTCTGCTTCTCGGCTATTCTCCCGATATCCGCGATGAGTCGGGTCTTCCCGCTCTGTTCCTCGCGGTGCGCAGCGGAAATCCGAATCTGGTGCGGCTCCTCGTCGAATACGGCGCCCATGTCGACGAGCAGAGTGGAGACCGCGGTACGAGCCCGCTCATGGAGGCCGCCGGTACCGGTCAGGTCGCGATAACGCGCCAGCTTCTCGAGGCCGGCGCCGATCCGGACATGGTCAGCACCTACGGACAGAGTGCAGCAATCCTCGCTGCAAGCGAGGGTCACGCCGACACGCTGACGCTGCTGCTCGAATGGAATGCCCGCACCGATCTGGTGGATCATCTCGGCATGACTGCGCTGAAGTACGCGAATCTGTTTCACCACGATGAGGCCGTGCGGGCGCTGGAGGGCCGGACTCAAACTTGACTACGGGGGGGACCGGCAGTATGGTTACGCGCGATGAGCGACAAGGCCCCGCTTCACATCTTCCACATCTCCCGCGAAGACGGAACCTCGCTCTTTCTTCACCCGTTCCTCAATCGGGAGCGGGTCATGGAGCGAATGGAATCACATCCGCTCGAGGGGCTCTATGGCCGGGAACCGAGGGTGGAGGCCATTACCGGGTTCAGAAACGAGCTCTATCGCCTGATCGAGGAAGAGGTGCGGAACTGGATCGGAGAGTCGCGCTTCATCCCACGCTTTCTCATCTCTGCCGGTGTATTCCTGGTGGTGTACGTCGGTCTTTCACTGGCGGTTCGCGACCCGCTGCCCGTTGTGGACGAGATCGCGCTGGCGCTCGGTGCGGCTCTGGCGGCGTTTCTGCTGCGTCGCCGAAGAGATATGCAATCCGACGCGGCACTG
>JAAAOH010000268.1 GCA_009908925.1 Spirochaetota bacterium
GAGGAGCTCTTTGCGCTGCTCGGCGGCCGGCTCTACGTATTCGCCGTGGCGTCGATGAGCCGGCGTTCCCTCTTCGGGAGAGTAGGCGAAGATGCCGAGCCAGTCGAATGCCGCCCGCGATTGAAACTCGAGCAGGCGGTCGAAGGCGGCATCGGTCTCGCCGGGGAATCCGGTAAGAAGGCTCGTTCGCAGCACCGCATCCGGGAGTGCGCCCCGGATGTCGTCTGTGAGACCGAGATATTCCTCGGCGCTGCCGGTGCGGGCCATACCGCGGAGCACGTCGCCGTCGGCGTGCTGCATGGGCAGGTCGAAGTAGGGCAAGAGCCGCGGGTCGCTCGCGCACAGGTCGAGGAGCTCGCGCGGAAAGCGCTCGGGGTGGATGTAGAGCATCCGCAGGCGGAAATCCTCGTCGACCGAAAGAAGACGCCGGAGGAGCTCGACCAGGCCCGGGGTGGTGCCGTCCCGGCCGTAGGAGGCGAGGTCCTGGGCGATGAGGTTCACCTCCCTCACGCCGCGGGAGACGAGGTGGCGCAGTTCGGCCTCCAGATCGGCAGGAGGTCGGCTGCGATAGCGTCCGCGGATGAGCGGAATAGCGCAGAAACTGCAGCGGTTGTCACAGCCCTCGGCGATCTTGAGATAGGCGCTGCCGCGGTAGGAGAGCAGCGTATTGCGCAGCACGAGCCGATCGTCATCCTGCGGAAGTGATACCGCGCGGCCCTCCCAGGGCTGCGTCTCGAGGAATTCGCCGATGGCCTGCGGAGCGCGGTTTCCGAAAAAGGCATCCACCTCCTCGAGATCCCCGGAGAGATCTTTCGGATAGCGCTGGGTCAGACAGCCGGCCATCACGATGCGGGAATCGGGGTAGTCGGCACGGAAGCCGAGCACCGTATCAATCGACTCTTCCTTTGCCGGGCCGATGAAGCCGCAGGTGTTCACGATGATGACCGAAGCCTCGGCCGGGTCGGCCGCCCGCGCCCATCCGCGTGCCTCGAGCGAGGATACCATGACCTCGGAATCCACCTGATTCTTCGCGCAGCCGAGGGTTTCGATGTAGAAGGAGGCGTCACTCACGGGCGAGATCAGTAGACGGGGACGAGCTCGAGTCGCGGTGTCCGGCCGTCTTCTGCTGTTCCCCACGCGATGAGGGCGGTCACGACCTCGCCGGGGTCACCGAGGTCCACTTCGCTCCCGGCAACCCGCAGGGCTGCAACCCCGCCGTTGGAGAGCCAGAGGCGGAACTCATCCTGCACCGTGGTACGAAAGGTGTCGCCCTGCTGGAGGTACTGTTCCTCGCGCTCACCGCCGTCGGCGACGTAGCGGAACCAGGAGTACCCGCGAAACTCGATCTCCACCGAAAACTCATCACGCTCTTCGAACTCCGAGATTACGCGTGCGCTGCGCTCGCGCTCCGGAATATCAGTCTCCCCGATGGGCTCGGTGTCGGCCATGGCGGCCTCTCCGCCTGCGGCGCCCCCCGAGGCCACCGGAGACTGCACGACTCGGTCGAGTCTCATGACGAGGGTGGGCGGAGAGCCCGCGCCATCAACCTCGCGCAAGAGCACGCGTATGTCACCACGGCCGTCCTGGTCGACGTCGAGCATCCGCTCTTCATTGGGCTCGAGCAGTGTCGATCCCCCGATCGTGGTCACGTTCACCGTTCCATCACTGACTTCACTGAGGGAGAGGGGATACTCGTTCTCGCCCACGGGTATGCGTACCACATCACCCTGGACGAACCGTCGTTCGAGAATCTGATCCTGCAGCACGAACTCACGACCGGCGAGCTGCTGCCCCTCTTCCTCGAGCTGCTGCTCCTGCTCGGCGGTGCGATCCGCGGTGGGCCGCCCGTTCTCCCCTGAAAACACGCCGGATTGAATGAGGAAGAATCCACCGACGGCAAGCCCGGCGAGCACGAGCACCGCAAGTCCGGCAATCACGTAGGGACGGGGGCTCTTCTTCACGATGAGCTCGTCGATAGGCGCCGGTTGCTCCTGGATCTTGAGGTTCTTGTAGAGGGTGACCATTTCCTGGGAGTCGAGACCGAGGAACTCCGAGTAGGTTCTGAGGAACCCCAGCAGATAGGGCTCGCCGGGGAAGATATCGAAGTCCTCCGACTCGAGAGCCTCGATGAACCGCTTCGCGATGTGGGTGTCCCGCGCGACCTGCTCGAGACTGTATCCTTTCTGACCTCGCGCAGTGCGTAGTTTCTCGCCGATTGACTCCATCAGCCGTCCCGCTCGAATAGGAAATCGCTAAACAGGTTTGCCGATGCCGGAGCTTCGTAGTCGAAGCGCGCGGCCGGTATATTCTGGTTCACCCGCACGTCGAGGAAGTCGAACTGTACCTCGTCGTAGCTCACCGTAACCCCGACAATGCGCCGAATGAGTCGATCCTCGTCGATCGAGAGAATGAGCTGACGGAACCCCTCGCGCGTTGAGCGCCAGGTGAGGCGGAGCTTGGTTACCATTTCGTCCTCGCCGACTGCCTCCGCCTGTACCTCACCATCCGCTACCTCGGCGGGCTCTGCGTTCAGGGAGACAGGCTCGGGGCTGTCGAGATAGGCGATGCTGTAATTCTCGCGCATCAACCGCAGCCCGTCGCTGCTGGCAAGCCCGGTCACCGCGTTTCCGCCGGAACCGGCAAGCGCCTGCTGCAGAACCACGTCGTACTGAGGAATATAGACCTTCAACACGTCACCGTCGGATACCAGAACCTGGTCTTCCGGCTCGGAGAAGTCGATGCGCACGAGGTTCGGGCGCCGGTAGTAGAGCGTTCCCGTGAGCGACTGCTCCGGAGTGGTCATCTCCACCTCGGCGATGTAGTCGGTGATCGATGAGTATCGCTCGGCCACCGTCGCGAAGAACTCGGGAGCGGTCTGAATCTCCTGCGAAAATGAAAACGGTGCCGCAAGTGCGACGATAGAAAGAAATAGAGTGAAGCGTTTCACGCGTGTGTTACCCCGGCAATTTGTGAACCCATACTTGTCCATGCCTTTGCAATTTGTCAAGGTCGGTTTCTAAGAGCTCAATTCACGGATACGATCACGAAGGGTCGCCGCCCGCTCGTAGTTCTCTTCCTCCACCGCCTGCTCGAGCTCCTGCTCGAGAGCCGTGACTTCACCCCGCTCTTCCTCGCCGCCGCTTGTGCTCTCACCGTCGACGTCGAGCTCTCCATCGGCAAGCCGTGACAGCGTCGAGCGCAGATAATTCGCCGAGCGCACCTTCTCGAACCGGAATGCCGGCGAGTCGATATCCTCGAGCCCGTCGATTTCCGCGACGCCACCTTCGAGAATCTGGCGGGCTACCGCGCCCATCCCCTGCTTCACGGCCGTCATCGCCCGGGCCATGGAGTTCATGCGGAGGATGTAGGGTTTGAACTGAAGCACCGCGTTGCGGTCGTCCTCGTCCGGACAGTATCGCTCGAGC
>JAAAOH010000169.1 GCA_009908925.1 Spirochaetota bacterium
CCGGTTCGCTGGCGTCGCGGGCAGCGGGGGACGAGTGTGGTGGTGCCGGCCTACGCGGTGGCCGATTTGGCCGAGGCGTGCCAACAGGCTGCTTGATACCTCTTAGCCGACCTGCGTCCCGAGGTCCCTCTCCTGCGCAATAGCATACGCCCGCGTTGCAATCATCGTATCCTGCACGCCGACACCGGTGAGGTCGCACATGGTGATCTGTCTCTCGTCGGTGCGCCCGGGGTGGGCGCCGCGGCAGAAGCTCCCGATTTCCACGATGTTGCCGTCTTCGGGTATCGTTCCGGCGGCGAGTGCGGAGCGCAGCTCGCCGAGGCGGAAGCTCTGGGACTTGAGATCGCATGCGAGGATGTCGACGCTCGCGGGAACGTCCGCCTCGGTTTCCTGCTTCTCCTCGGCATCGGAGCCCATCGTCGTGAGGTGGAGTCCGGGGTGAAGCCATTCGGCTTTGAGGAAGGGTTTGCGCGAGGGCGTGGTCGTGACGACGACGCTACTCTCCTTGACGACCTCCTCCACGGAACGTGCTTTGATCACCTCGATGCCGAGCTCCTCTTTCATGTCCTCAACGTACGCGTCGCGGACATCATCGTCATCGAGGCTGAAGGTCCGGATGGTCTTGATATCACGCACGAGGGCGAGGGCGCGCATCTGAAAGCGGGCCTGAACTCCGGCGCCGATAACCCCGGCGTTTTCGGCGGACTTCGGCGCGAGGTACTTCGCCGCGACCGCGCCTGCCGCCCCGGTCCGCACCTGGGTGAGGTATCCGTTATCGAGGAGCACGGCCTGCAGGAAGCCTGTCTGAGCGCTAATGACGAGCATCTGTCCGCTCTGAGACGGGAGCCCCTTCTGCGGGTTCATGAAAAAACCGGAGGCCACCTTCACCGCGAGGCTGTCCAACCCCTCGATGTAGGCCGCCTTGATGTCGACTTCGGCCTCCAGGCGGGGGATGGGGATCATCATGATCGGCGGCACTGTGGCGTTGCCTGCGTCGAGCTCGGCAAAGCCCTTCTCGATTTCCGCGACGGCGTCGAGATCCAGCTTGATATACTCGAGAAGCTGCTTTTCGGGAACGACTCGTACCATTGTACTCTCCTTCAGACGAATTTCTGCATGACGGCGAGATACTGCGAGAGCTCGACGCTCGAGCCGCTCACCACGATGCCCGCGCGCGCTCCCTCAACCTTCACTTTGCCTGTCTGCAGAGCCGCAATGCCGACCGCCGCACCGCCCTCGATCACGAGGCTGTGTTCCGACAACGCATAGTACATCGCCGCTTCGATCTCCGGCTCATCGATTTCCACGTGTTCGTCGACGAACTCCTCGATGACGGGCAGGGTGTAGTGGTTCTCCATGCCGATCCCGCCGAGGAGGGAGTCGGCGAGGGTGTCTTTCTCCTCCACCGTCACGGGTCGCCCTGCCTCGACGCTGCGGAGCATTGCAGGTGACTGTGAGATGGACACACCGATCACCCTGACCTCGGGCTTGATGAGCTTCGCCGCGAGCGCCACGCCCGCGAGGAGACCGCCGCCGGAAAGCGGCACGAGAATGGCATCGAGCGCCGGCTCGTCACTCATCATCTCGAGGCCGATCGTGCCCTGACCGGCTACCACATAGGGGTCGTCGAAGGGGACCACGGGAATCATGTCGCGATCGTTCTTGATCCGCTCGTACTCGACCTCGGCCTCGTCCTGAGAGTCGCCGCTGACAACAACCTCGGCCCCCAGAGCGCGGATCCTATCGACGCGGTAGCGGGGCACGTGCTCGGACACGCAAACCACCGCCGGAATCCCCAGGCGCCCGGCGACGTAGGAAACCGCCTTGCCGTGATTGCCCGTGGAGAAGGTGATAACCCCGCGTGCGCGGTCCTCCTCAGAGAGGCTCAGGATGCGGTTCGAGGCGCCGCGCACCTTGAAGGCACCGGTGTTCTGCAGGCACTCGAGCTTGAGGTGAACCCCCGCGGCGCCCGCCTCGGTGGCGAGCGGGAGGGTTTGCATGAGCGGGGTGCGCCGCGCCATCGGGGCGATGCGCTTCGCAGCGGCGAGGACATGGGCGAGAGAGAGGTCCGACCACTGCATGGCTACTTCGTTATCAGCTCGATCGGGTACTCGTAGAGCGATTCGTTACCCGACGGCGTGATGCGGATCGTCGCGTCGACCTCGAAGCCCACTTCCTTGTACCAGATCCCGGGGATGAGATGCAGCACCATGTTCTCCGTGATGACGGTCTTGTCGCCGGGGCGGAGGCTGATGGTCTGCTCGCCCCAGTCGGGCGGATAGTTGACGCCGATCGAGTAGCCGAGCCGCGATTCCTTTACGACGGTCGAGTGGGCGATGGCCTTGCGCCAGGCTTCTTCGACCTGCTCCGCGGTCACGCCCGGCTTCACGAACTCGAGTGTCTTCTCCAGTCCCTCGAGCACGACGTCGGCGGTCTCTCTCATGAGTTTCGGAGGTTCCGAGCCGAGGAAGATGGTGCGGGCAATTGGAGCGTGGTAGTGACGGTAGACACCGGAGAGCTCGAGAAGCACAGCTTCGTCGGCCTCGTACTTGCGTTCGGTCCAGGTGAGGTGCGGGGTGCTGGTAGCCTCGCCGGCCATCATGAGCGGCACGATGGCAGGGTAGTCGCCCGCAAACTCCTCGGTGCCGCGGTACTGGGCCCGGGCGATCTCGGCGGCGGCGTCGCACTCACGCACGCCGACATTTATCTCGCGCACCGCGGTGTCCACCACGCGCTCTGCGATCTTTCCTGCACGCTGAAGGAACGTGATCTCCGCCTCGGACTTCACCACGCGAACCCAGTTGACGAGGGCGTTTGCGTCGACGAAGGTCGCATTCGGGAGCGACTTCTCGAGCTCCACGTAGTTGCGGTGGGTGAAGTAGAACTGGTCCATCTCCACACCAACGCGTTTCCTGTCCCAGCCCTTTTCCTTGAGAACGTCGGCTATGAAGTGCATGGGATGCTTGGTGAGGGACTGCACGTAGTCGTCGGCGTACTCCAGGATGTTGTCCTGCGAGAGGAAGGTCGTCAGGCGTGCGCCGTTCGCGTCCATGCCGCGTCCCAGCCACATGGGCTCTTCCTGATCGAGGGCGACCACGACCGCCTGATGCACGTAGAAGCTCCAGCCGTCGTAGCCGGTGAGGTAGTTCATGTTCGCGGGCTGACTGACAACCAGGACGTCGACTCCGCGCTCCTGCATCGATTCCTTTGTGCGCCTGATCCGTTCTTTGTACTCCGAAACGTCGAAAACCGGCATGATGCCTCCCTTTAGGTAGTTGTGCAAGGTTCGATCAGTAGTGATCGTCCATCTTCCCGAGCTGTTGCGATATGGAGTCGGCCGCCTCGCGGAGCGCGTCGACGAGTCCGTCGAGTCGTTCCTTTGTCGCGCGAAGCGAAGGCCCGGAGATTGACAGGTT
>JAAAOH010000322.1 GCA_009908925.1 Spirochaetota bacterium
CGTATTGCATGATGAGATCGCGAAGCTCCGTGGCCTCAGTTTGAAGCTCATCCGGAGCCGGCTCGGCCTCTTCGATTGGCTCTGCCTCAGGTTCCTCCTCAGGTGGTGCCGCCTCCGGCGCCGTCTGACAGGAGAAGAGGAATACGCTGAGGGCCAGTACTCCAAGTATCAGAAGGATTCGTTTCATTTGCCTCTCCACACGTGAAAGTTGTCTTACCTAAAATGTAACACAACGGCGGCCTCATGTGCCAATCGCACGCCGGGAAACAAGAAATTGGTGTAAATGGCTTTAAAGGACGTCTGCCGGCCTGCCCGGGGCGTCGGGCGCTATGTCAATTCGGCCCGTCCTGCGCTATACTACGTTGCGTGAAGTACCGGCGTCTTGGCAATACCGGCATGCTGGTAAGCGAGATCTCATACGGCACCTGGGTGACCTTCGGGAACCAGTTGACGGCGGCCGATGCCCAGAGGATGGTGCGCAAAGCGATCTCGCTGGGCATCAACTACTTCGACACCGCCGACATAGACGACCATGGTCAGGCCGAGGAAGTGCTCGGGCGGGCCCTGCGCAGTACGGCCATCCGACAGGATTTCGTGGTGGCGACCAAGGCGTATTTCCCCATGGGGGAGGGCGTGAACAACCGGGGGCTGTCACGCAAGCACGTCTTCGATTCGGTCCACGACAGTCTCGAGCGTCTGGGCACCGATTACATTGACCTCTTCTACTGCCATCGCTACGACGATCACACACCTCTGGTGGAGACCCTGCAGGCGATGCAGGACCTCATTCACGCGGGCAAGATCCTTCACTGGGGCGTCAGCGAATGGACGGCGGATCAGATCGCCGAAGCCTCTTCGAAGTGCAAGGCGAACGGATGGATCCCGCCGTCCGTCGACCAGCCTCGTTATTCCCTGCTCGATCGACGCGCCGAGGACCGTGTGCTGCCCGTCTGTGAGCACCACGGTCTGGGCGTAATCGGGTTCTCTCCCCTGGCCGAGGGGGTGCTCAGCGGCAAGTATGTCGCCGGCGGTGCGCGAGCGCCGGAGGGCAGTCGTGGGACCCGGGATGAGCTCAATGTCTACATGCGCGCAGCGCTCTCGGATGACGGTGTGAACGAACGGGTGCGGCGGTTCGTCGAGCTGGCTCGCTCGGTTGGCGTTACGCCGTCGCAGCTGGCGCTGGCGGTGCTTCTGAGGCGGCGCGAGGTTGATTCGCTTATCGCCGGTGCAACCACCGAAGCGCAGCTGGTGGAAAACGTCAAAGCCTCCGGGCTGCGCCTCGATGAGGCGACGATCGACGCCGTAGACGATCTCTTTCCACCCGGGAAGACGTCGGCCGGCGCCTGAGGGAGCAGAAAAAGCGCGAAATCGCGAAAAAGGTCTTGCGCGCCCTTAGTGACCATGGTAATATGACTATAGACAAAACATTGAGCAGTGGGTGAACTGGGAGGCTGCTGAATGGAAATCGCCGCGGGACAGTTTAAGGCGCAATGCCTCAAGCTCATGGACCATGTTCGGGATACCCACGAGAGGATCGTGGTGACCAAGCATGGTCGTCCTGTGGCTCAGATGGTTTCTCTGCACGGAGAGAAACCGACGCCCGTGTTCGGCCGAATGCGCGGGCTTCTGACCGTCGGTGGGGACTTCATTGCCCCGACCGGCGAGTTTCCGGGAGGCTTCGATTCCGGGTGAGCGCGTTCTCCTGGACACCCACGCCTTCCTCTGGTTGATGAACGGCAACCCTGAAATCCGGCAATCCGACTTTCTCACCGACATCGAGCAAGCATCCGAGACCGGCGCCCTGCTCCTGTGCTCTATCTCGCTTTTCGAGATCGCAGCCTACGCGCAACATGGCCGTATCGTCCCCTCGATCCCCATTCGCGACTGGATCGCCGAGAGCCTCGAGACACCGGGGTTGAGACTCGTCCCCATTGACGGACCTCTTGCAACAGAGGCGGCGACGCTTCCCGGGGACTTCGCCGGAGACGGCGCCGACCGGCTTATCATTGCAGCCGCTCGTCTCTCCCATGCGACGCTCATGACCGCAGACGAGGACATCGCAGCCTACGCGGCCGCAGGGCACGTGCGGATCGGGAGGCTCTGAGCGTGGCGCGCATCGTGGGTATCGGCAATCCGCTCTGGGACGTATTCGCGCCGGCCTCATCGAATGCAGAGGTGGTCGCGCGATTCGGTCGCGGATCTGTGAATCACCTCGCCGCGCGGGAGATGAAAGAGATTCTGCCCCGATTAACCGAGGCCCGGCGGGTCGCCGGTGGCGGCGCGCGGAACACGCTGGCAGTGCTTGCCGCGCTCGGGCAAGAGACCTACCTCGGCGGAGCCGTAGGGGACGACGAGCGCGGCATCGGCTACCGCCGAGCGCTTTCGGAGGCCGGAATAGCCGATTGCCTCGCCTCGGCCCCTCGGGAGCCGACAGGCACATGTGTAACCCTGATGCATGACACCGGCGAGAACACGGTTATCGTTTCGCCCGGCGCGGCGCTCGAGCTCGAGGACGTGAGCGCGGCGGCGCCACGCGAGCCCGGTGTCGTCATTTTCGAGGGTTTCCTTGCCCCTCGCGCGGGTCCTGCCACGAGCTCGGTCGAATATGCGGTGCACGCCGGGGCCACCCTGGTCGTTGACCTCGGTCATCCCGGCGTTGCCCCCGCGGCAGCCGCCGTGGTCGAGGCCGCTGCGCGGCGGACGGGGAGCGGCGGCGCGCGGCCGATCGTGTTCGGCACCGAGGCCGAGGTGGCGGCGGCCGGCGGCATAGTACGGCTTTCCGCTTCGGCCGGCGTCGTGGTCGAGAAGCGGGGTGAGCGGGGCGCTGCCGTGTACCGCGGGGGGGTGGAGACCGCGTTAGCGTCTGCGGTTGGGGACGCCGATGCCGGTGGCGCCCGCGCTGCGGCGGCTGACGCCGGTACTGCGGCTCCCGGCGCCGCGGCGGGGTCCTCGCCCGCGGCCGCAAGCGCCGGCGGCCGCGGCGCCGACGCGGTGGTGGACTCGACCGGCGCCGGCGATGTGTTTGCCGGCGCCTTCCTCGCGGCCTGGCTTCGGGGCATGTCCGACGAGCGCGCCTGCGAGCTTGCCAATCTTGCGGCGGGAATGTCGCTCTCGAGCTACGGCGGGCGGCTGACGGCGGATCAGCTGCGCGTCTTCATGGACGAGCTCATGAGCGGGTGGTAGTCGCGCACGGACCCGCAGATTTGTTGCCCGGGAGCAGTAGCCAAAGAATCACGCTGAGTGATATACTCTTGCACACCATGAGCGCGTCGAGCCTGGTCGGGGATTCTACGCTCCGTCCGCCCCTGGTCGGATTTCAGGGCATTGCCGCATACGCAACCGAGGCAGGGCTGGTAGCACTCGCTGCAGTGCTTCCGGCCCTGGCTCACGCTCCTGGTG
>JAAAOH010000102.1 GCA_009908925.1 Spirochaetota bacterium
TGTGGAGGGCCACGAGTACCACTAAGTAGCGCTGCGCTCGCTTGACGTACCGATTGGGTTCTCCTTATAAGTAGAAGTGGAGATATGCCGTACCGCAGACGGTTCTCCCAGCTTCTCCAGAGGTAGTTCTTTGCGCATCCGCTATTCGACATCCGAGGACGGCAAACCCGTCCGGCAGGCCTACATCTACACGCGTGACGAACATGGTATCGATCGGAATAACGTCGATGTCGAGGCCCTGAAAGTGTTGCGCCGTCTGCGAGCCGGAGGGCACAACGCCTACATCGTCGGTGGTGCCGTCCGCGACCTCGTGCTCGGGCGAACGCCGAAGGACTTCGACATCGCCACAGATGCTCCGCCGGGACGCATCCGCAAGCTGTTTCGCAACTCCCGGATCATCGGAAAGCGCTTCCGACTCGTCCATATCTTCTTCCGCGACCAGATCATCGAGGTCTCGACCTTTCGCGCGGAGGAGTCCGGCGGCTTCAATAACGTTTTTGGTGCCATCGAAGAGGACGTGAAGCGGCGTGACTTCACGATAAACGCGCTCTACTTCGAGCCCGACGAGGGCATCATCCTCGACTATGTGGGCGGCTACGAGGACATCCGCAGCGGCAAGCTCAAGTCGGTGATTCCCGTCGAGCGCATCTTCACCGAGGATCCGGTACGGATGGTCCGGGCCATCAAGTACGCGCAGACCGGGGGATTCAAGATACAGGGCCCGCTGAAACGACAGATCAAGCGCAACTGCGAGCTCATGGAGCAATGCCCGGCCTCACGCCTCACCGAAGAGCTGTTCAAGATCCTGTCCTCCGGCGCCACGCGGCCGATCTTCGAGCAACTCCATCAGTACGGCCTGCTCAAGTACATGCTGCCGTCCGTGGCCTTCTTTCTCGAGGGCCGGAAGTTCAACGAGTTCCAGAATCGGTTCTTCGAGAGCCTCGGTCGGCTCGACGAGCGTCGTGCAGCCGGCGAGGAGGTCGGCCGCGATATCGAGATCGCCCATCTGACCGCGGATTTCCTGTTTCTGATAAGCGAGTCGGGGAAGGAGCAGCGCGTTCCCTTCAAGGAAGCCTTTACGGAGATGAAGCAGTTCATTCGCCCCGCAAGCCCGCCCAACAAGGACGTCGAGCGCGCGCTGGTCCACCTGCTGAGAAAGCGAAAGACGTACCGGAAAACCGCGCACATCTGAGCCGGACCGTCGGGCTGCGCTCCCGGCCGCGGGATCGCGCCGGGCGGCTGTCGGTCGCGCCGGCTCCCGGTCCACGGGTCGCACCCGCCCGCGCCGGTCACTCCATCCGCGAAATGAGCTGCTGCGCCTGGTCGGAATATTCCTCCGGATCGAGCTCTATCGCGCGCTCGAGATACTCCGTGGCATCCTCGAAGCGATCACTCGCGTAGGCGTTTACTCCGAGCGCGTAGTAGGTCAGCCCTTCCTCGGCGCCCTGCTCGAGGGCCTGGCGGTAGTAGTACTCCGCGAGCGAGTTGTTGGCCCGGTCGTAGTTGATGAGGCCGAGATAGTAGTAGGGGACGTGATTGTCCTCCCGAAGCGTGAGTGCCTTCACGAAGGCTTCCTCGGCCGCCTCGACATCGCCCTCCTCGTAGTGCTCCATGCCGTCCTCTACGAGACCGCGGAAGGAGCGACGGTCCTCGAGGTAGCCGAGGTATCCGTCAACAAGGCTTTGCTGATCGATCCACCGCACGGCCTCCTCCTCGACGGCGCGGACATTCTCGCGCATGGCCGCATTGGGCTCGAGGGCGTTGATGGCGTCCCAGAGGACGCGGTTGACGTCGCGGTCCTCCGTATTCAGCAGATACGACACCACCCCCCAGGCCTGAGGATAGAACACGTCGAGGCGGCTGCGGGCCTCGGTCACGTCGAGGCGGAGCAATTCGTCGAAGGGGATGGGCGCCGCGCCCGAGCTCCCGTCGAGGATCGACTTCAGGCTGTCGAGCCAGGTCAGGTTCTCCCGATACACCGCCTGTCCGGTGGACGGATCGTAGTCGATCTCCTCGAAGTAGACCGCGAACCCTTCCCTCAGCCACAGTGGTGGGTTGGCGACGAAGGTCCGGAGGTACTGTATGAACGCCTGGTGGTTGAGCGAGTAATCGTACTCGGCATCCTCGCGGAAGTACCCCACGAGCTCACTGCGCGCGAGGTTGCCGTAGTGGAGGTAGATGAAGTCCTCGCGGGTATCGTCGATGGTGTTCCTCAGGAAAGTGTCGTAGGCGTCCCTGGAGCCGAAGATGCGCACGCGCATGCGATCGGGCAGCTCGCCGAGCTCGAAATGGAAGTAATCGTTGAAAATCTCGAGGGTGGCCTCGAGACGGCCCGCGGTCTGCTCCGCGTGATTCCTGCTGACCTCGGAGACGACCCGATAATGCTCGGTCTGTGCTTCGAACTGTCCGCCACTCTGGGCCGGCAGGGTCGAGGATATTACGAGGAGTCCCGCGAAAACCATTGCGATGCGTCTCATCACCTTACCTCCATGCTCTCTATGAGTGTCGGCACGTTACCCCGGTAAACTTCAGGCGCTACTCCGGCGTCTCGGTCACGTTGCTCACGATGATATTCAGCTCTTTGATGATGATCCCCGTAAACTTTTCGATGTTTTCGATGGTGTAACTCTGCATATTGTGAAGGGTGACAGCGAGCGGGCTGCCGAAGGGGACGTCGAGGAACACCGTGATGCGATAGCCGGTCGGCTCGTTCTTGACCTGCACCTTTCGAATGCTGGTCTCGGGAGCGTACTCGTCGATGCAGTGCATGATCATCTGACTGAGCGCCGCCTCCGATATAGTCACGCGCCCCTTACTGCTGAAATCCGGCCGTACGACACTCTTCTCGTAGACTTCCTGCTTCGTGAAAAAGCCTACACCCTTGCGCCAGAGAATACGCACCGAATCGGCCATCGTTCGCGGGTAGTTTCTGCGCACTTCGATCGATGGGACGGGGATGACGTGGCTTCCCTGTACGCGGCGATAGTTAATGGCGGTGCCTATTTCCTCGGCAGTGGCGACGTCCTCGATGCGCACGACGCGTGACGGTGGGGGGAGCTTGAGCGCCTCCGCAATCTTGTAGACCATTCGCTCCGAGGTCCCGATGATAAGTACCCGCTTGAAGTTCTCCCGCTCGAGGGCGTGGCGGACGGAACGGCGATGAACCTTATCGGTGAAGAGCGCCGTCTTGACCGCGGCGAGGTAGGCCTTCTCCCGCTTTGCCGACTTCCCGGCAATGATCTTCTGGTCGCGGATCAGCAGGCCGTCGTCGATGAGGAGATCGATGCCATATTTCTGCATTATGAGCTTCGCCCGGAAGCTCTTTCCGGTGCCGCTCTTCCCGACGAGGGCAAACACACGAATGCCGCGAAATCGCCAG
>JAAAOH010000298.1 GCA_009908925.1 Spirochaetota bacterium
CATGAGCGGTTCGGCGGCCAGCTCGCCGCGGATTATCAGAACACTCCCTCGATCCTGGAGCGAGCGCAGATCATCGAGGGTCTCAACCACCGCCACGGGGAACTCGCCGCGAAGCGGGGCTGAGAACGGGCCGGGCTGAATCGGCACGGGCGCCGCCGAATCCGCCACCACACGCGAGGGGCCGTACTCCCACCGGCGGCAGTCGAAGTGCAGCTCAGTTACCTCATAGCCGAGCTCCCATGCCATTCCTTGGAGGTAGGCGTTTGCCGCCTCGTTCGCCTCCGTCCCCGTCGGCCGCGCGCCGATGTCTTCCGCAAGCGTGCGCAGCACGGTCTCTGTTCGATTCATGGGTTGGATCGTAGCCCGCGCGCGTAGGGTGGTGTGCAACTGGAGGCCTACAGAAGTGCATCAGCCTCACAGAGCAGGCGCTCGAGGTGCGAGGCGTTTTCGCGGGTGCGTTCGAGCACCGCCATGAAGTGATCGCCTGCGGTGTAGATCTCGAGATCCTCGGGCTCCTCGAAGGTGGCGAGTGCCTCCGAGATTCCTTCCTGCCTCAGCCTGTAGAGGGCACGATGAATGACCGCGATGCTGTGTCCCGACTTCCGGAGGACCGAGATGATGCGCAACCGGGCGAGCGCTTCCCCGGTGAGGTAGCGGGAGCGATTGGGGCCGCGGCGCGGGATCTCGAGGAGGGCGTTTCGCTCCCAGTTCCGTATGGTCTCCCGGGTGACCGAGAGCTCTCGAGCGGCCTCCTCCACCGTGTACTCTCGCTCGCCGGCGGAGCCCGGGCCGGCGGGGGACCCTCGCGCGCCGGTGGCCTGCCAGCCCCACGATTCGAGCAGCCGAACCGCCTCCCGCGCATTGGCGAGCTCGGCATCGATCACCGCGAAATACTCCGAGAGGGCGGCACGCGCAGCGGCGAGATCCCAATCCCGCAGGGCGGCGACGATCCGTGTTGCCCTCCGGCGCACTACGGGCCCCGGCCACTCCTCAGCATAGAGGAGGCGGATCACCCGAACCTGAAGCAGGTGACGGTTTGTGAACACGCGATAGCCGCGGTGGTCCCGGGGCACAGGTGATAGAAACCCGATGCGCTCGTAGAAACGCACCGTATTGGGATGAATCCCGCAGCTGCGCGCGATGTCGACGGTTCGGTAGGCTACATGCTGCACGGACTACGCTCCTGCGCGGCCCGTGAGGTTCCGGGGCAAAATCGAACCGGCCAGTAGAACGATACCGGCGAACAGCAAACCCCATCCCGCCGGCCCGGCGGTGGCAGGGAAGATCCACGATACGAAGATGTAGGGCTGCGAGAGCGCCCATGCGAGCGATGAGATGATGAGCGCGCCGGCGCCGGCCTGGATGGCTCGCGACACCCGAGCCGCCGGCGAGAGTGGCGTCACTCGTCGCTCCTTCCTGATGACCTCCCGGCCGAGCTGGTAGGCCCGACCAAGGGCCCCGAGAACGACGAGCGCAAGCGCGGCGCGCAGCACGCGGCTCGCCCACACGATAATACCGAACTTGACGCGGCCGGCGCCGCTCCACCGCGCCCAGTCGGTGAGCACGTAGGACATAAAGGGCCAACTGCGCTGGCTGTTGGTGAGGATGACGATGCCGTCGCCGCTTTCGGGAATCGCGTGGAAGTGCGTCATCCAGCCGTGTCCCTGTCCACCGTGCCAGACCGCCCGGCGACCATCGGGCAGGGTTTCGATAAAATGCCCGAAGCCGTAGGCGTCGGCAACGAATCCGAATAATCCGGGGATTTCCGCGACGGGAGTGTGCTGCTGGTCCATGGTCGCGATCGCGAAGCGGGCCAGATCTTCGGTGTCGGCAAAGAGCCCTCCCGAGCCGTTCACCGGATACACGTAGGGCGGAACCGGCGTGCCGTCGAGCTCGTATCCGGTGGGCATGAGTGCCGCCATGCGCTTTTCCCATGCGTAGCTCGCGTCACGCATCCCGAGGGGCTCGAGCACGGCTTCTTGCATGTAGGAATCGAATCGTTGACCGGTAACGTTCTCCACAACGAGCTCGAGCAGATTGAAGCCAACGTTGGAATAGACAAAGCCTGTGCCCGGTTCCTGTACCAATCGAATCTCTTCGGCCAGATAGCTGCGCTTCGACGGCATCTCGCGCCCGGGCGCATACTCGACTGCCGGTCCGACCCTGCCGAGGGGCAAGCCCGCAGTGTTACTCAGAAGGCGGGCGACGGTGACGCCCTCCGCGGC
The DNA here is from genome assembly GCA_009908925.1 of Spirochaetota bacterium. Taxonomy (GTDB): domain Bacteria; phylum Spirochaetota; class Spirochaetia; order DSM-27196; family PWMO01; genus JAAAOH01. The sequence continues at coordinate 2,226 of JAAAOH010000298.1, forward strand.
GAATTTCCCGTCGGGAATGTCGATCGACTCGAGGTAGCGTTCGACCGGCGCATCCGGATCAATGCGCCCTTCCTCGATGAGCTTCATCACGCCCCGCGCCGTGACGGATTTCGAGATGGACTCGGCCCGGCAGACCGCATCGGTGGTCATCGGGCGTTCCTCGCCGAGGTCTGCGTAGCCGTACGCACCTGCCCAGGCAAGTTCGCGGTTCTCCACCACCGCGATGCTCACCCCGGGAATGTCGTAGCGGTCCATGAGTCGCGGCACTCTGTCGTCGAGTTGCTGCGAGAAGGCTGTAACCGAAGCCCGTGGTCCGGGCGCCGTCGTCGACCCCGCTCCGCCGGCATCGCAGCCGGCGCCGGAGGCGGCGGTGAGCGCCGCAAGAACGACGAGCAGAACGGCCACCCGGCCCCGCGCCTTCGCCGGGCCGCGCCGGCGTCCCCGGTTCCTGCGGTCTCTCACGCCCGCCGCCCGCCGCCGAAGGTCCCGGTCAGGGTCCCGAACTGAAGAATATGCCCTTCCATCTCCCGCTGCAGATCCGGCTTGCGCGCCGATGCGGGAAGGTCGAGCGTGGTGTCGAGCACGTAGACTTTGAAGACGTAGGTGTGCGTGCCGAAGGGCGGAAGCGGCCCGCGGTAGTAGTGCTTGCCGCCGTAGGCGCTTCGCCCCTGCACGGCCCCGCCGAGTGACGGAACTACCTCGGCATGGGGAATACCTTCCGGGATGCGGGCATAGCTCGCGGGGATGTTCCAGATCACCCAGTGATTGAAGATGCCCGCGGGGTGATCGTGGTCATCCATGATAACGGCGATGGACTGCGCGTCCGGGCTGATGTCAAGTATGTCCAGAGGAGGGGAGAGATCCTCACCCCGCCCGCTGTACTGTCTCGGCATCGAGCCGCCGTCGGCAAACGCCGGCGACGTCACCTTCAGGTTTTCGGTCGGCTGCACAAGATCGCCGGTCGTGAATCTCAGATAGATCACGATTCCCGCGACGAGCACCAACGGAACCAGTACGAGAACAATAATCACATGCATAGATGGGGCCATTATTGCGCCGGTTACCGCGCGCGTAAAGTCCGAAGTGCACGACTGAAGCAGCTGAACAGATGCTTGCGCGTTCAGGACGTTCCGCTGTCGCGAAGGCGTGCCG
>JAAAOH010000004.1 GCA_009908925.1 Spirochaetota bacterium
GGCCCTGGTCTGAAACACATCCTGTATGGTTTTGGGCGTCGCGTCGGGACCATGGGCACCGCGTACGTCGGTGATCAGGCCGGCGCCGTTTCCGAGGGAGGTCATCTCGACCATGGTCTTCGTGCCGTCGACGAAGGAGGCAAGCATCTTCGGATTCATCATCTGCTTCTTCGCCTTCTCGGCCACCGTGTCCGGGTTTGCGTGGCGGTCGAGCGGGTTGTTCTTACCCTTTCCGGCACAGACCACCTCGAATCCGAGTGCGCGGGTGAAGTCCACGAGCTCCATGGTGGCGCCGGGTTCGTCACCGGCGGTGAGCGTGTAGATGATACCCGCCGAGCGCGCCATCTTTCGAAGGATGTAGCCGACAGTGGCGTCGGTCTCGACGTTCATCTGCAGCACGTGCTTGCGCGCGAGAATCGACTGCAGGGAGACCTTCGCGCCGATCTCCGGCACTCCGGTGGCCTCAACGACGATATCGAGCCCCTCGATGCGGGGGAGGATCGTGAAGTCGGTGGTGGCAACGCGCTTGCCGTCGGCAACGGCCTGTGAGGCCTTCGCTGCATCGTCGGTTTCCACGATGTCGGATTCCGGCACGCGGCCGCCGACGAGCGCCTGCTTCGCGACGCCGGGGCGGATGTCCGCCACGGCGAAGGCGTGCATGCCGTGCATGAACTCCATCTGCGCGATGAGCCCTTCGCCCATCTGTCCCGCGCCGACGACGCCGACGCGTATGGTCTTTCCCTGCTTTTCGTAGTCCAGTAGCTTCTTATGTACTTCCATTTCAGCTTCCTTGAATTTCGAGAACGCTGCCGGGCTTCACCTTCGGGAGCTCGACCTCGGGGAGACATACATCTCCCTCCATTTCCGGTGTGTCGAGTCCGTTGAACTTCAGCACCAGGTGGCCCATGCTCTTGATGTTCTTATTGGCCACGGCACCCACGGCAAGTACCGGATACGACTGTCCGTCGATGATGACGGAATCGCCCGGTTCCACTTCTCCGTCGAGTCCCGTCGCCTCCTCATGAACAACCGAGTGTTCATGAAGTTCCTCCGGGGCTTCCTGCCCGAAAAACACCATGATGCTTTCGTCTATGAACTCGCTTGCCAGCTCTCCGAGATACAGAACTGTCGTCTTGTACTTGGTCTTTGCCATCTCTTTGTCCGAGTGTTGGTTCTCTGTTTTCGCCTCGCGCCTGTGCGGAGGGGCCGCATGCGCGGCCGCCCCTCCCACAGTTGCGAAGTTACTCCTGGGGTTTCACCGTCTCCGGCTTCACGCCCGAGACGAAGTTCTGCTCGTTGATGTGCTTTGCGAGCGGTCCCGACGGGGACGCGGGGTACACGTCGATAGTGGGAATGCCCTTCATCGGGTATACCCCGACCCGTGCGGTACCGCCGCAGTCGATCACGACGCAGGCGATTTCCTCGAAGGAGGCCTTCGAGTTGAAGCCGTCGAAGGGCTTTCCGCCGGTCAGGTCGGCGATCTTCTGCGCCACGGGGTGGATTCCACCACCGGTGACGGAGTAAATCAGCTCCCGACCGGGCTCGGGCTGGATGACCAGGGGGCCTCCCCAGCCGCGCATACCCTTTTCCACGACGACTGACTTGTACTGGCCGCTGCCGCCGGACTTCTTTGGTGCCGCAGCTTTCTGCTCTGCACCTGACGACTGCTCTTCCTTCGCCGGTGCCTTTTCCTCTTGCTCCGGCGGCGCTTCACCGACCATTGCTTTCTTAACCTTGTCCCAGATTCCCATAGGCATTCCTCCTTGGCGGATCAGATGGTGCTGATTCCGCCATTGAATTTACTAACCGGTGTAGAGACCGGCACTGGCCACCCAGCCGATAACGACTGCGAGCGGGCCGGTCACCATGCGTGAGAAGAGGACTGCCGGGACGCCGACTTCGACCGTCGATGGTTCCGCCTCACCGAGAGACAGACCGACGGGTATGAAGTCACAACCTACCTGCGGGTTGATAGCCCACAGCGCAGGAAGTGCCATAGTCGGACTGAGGTTTCCGTTGGCGATCTGCGTACCGATGAGGGTACCGATGATCTGCGCAATAACCGCACCCGGACCCAGGAGGGGCGAGAGTACGGGAAACCCGACGATGACCGACAGGATCAGCAATCCGACGAGACTGCCCGCCAGTGCCGTGAGGCCCTGTGCGATGGCGTTACCCACACCAGTGGCATTGATGATACCAATGATAAGGGAGATGAACGCCATGAAGGGCAGGATATTCTTTACTACCTGATCAATTGTGTCGCGACCTGCCTGGTAGAGAGCGTTGACCACGCCGCCTACGCCGCGACCGATTTTTTCAAGACCTTTCGCGATTCCGCTAGCCATGGTTACCTCCTTACGATTCCTGTCGCGACCACATGATCGCGGTGATGCGCTCGGTCACGATTCCTCGAATGAAGATGACCACGAGGCCGGTGAGCAGATAGCGCACCGCCAGATCGCCCAAACCGAGCCCGAGCTCCTGTATTCCGTTCGCGATACCTGCCCACACGAAGATCTCGCCCGGGTTGACGTGGGGGAAGATTCCGAGCGGCGGATGCACGAAAGAAACCGCCGAGTCGTAGAATGCCGGCTTGAATCTCTCCGGCAGGAATCTACCGAGGGTGTACGCCATCGGGTTCGTGAGAAACAGTACTGCGAGGAACGGGAGCACGATGTAGCGGATCGGGTAGAAAAGCAACCCGCTGCGTCCTGCCCATTTACCCACATTGTCTACCTTTTCCGGTCCGATGAGGGCAATCAGCGTGTTGAAGAACGTCATAAGGACGACCAACAACGGAACGATTCCCGTTACCAGACCCATGAAGGTATCACCGCCTGCCTGAAACAGGCCGATGAACCATTCAGCTGCACTTGCAAGGCCTTCCATCCATTGCCTCCTGAAAAGGATTCTTTTTCGGCGTGGCTACGCACGCCGCGATTGCTCTGCCGGTGTAGCCGCACCGGCTCTACTGTTCGGTCTGCCTCACCTCCTTATCTGGTTTGGATTCTTTTGAGTCGCTGAGCGAGTAGCCCGTCGGCATGGACTGCTGCTCGACCACGATCGCGGAGTCGGTCTCCGGCTCCGCCGCCTTCGCATCCGCATCACGGATGTAGCCTGCCGCGTTCTGGAACGCGGTCCATACCTTTCGGGTAACGCCGGAAACCGGCTCGCTCTCCTCGAAGCGACTCAGTGGTGCCCCGACCAGCTCTGGAACTGGCTCGAGGTCTGCAAAGACCGTGAAGCCCTGGAGCTTATGCGCGTGTACGGTCTCGCGATCCTCGTCGACAACGAGAACCGCATAGACCTTGCGCTTCCAGTTCGAGCCGGCCATTCCAACGCTTGCCTTGTCGCCCTGTTTCCGGAGCTC
>JAAAOH010000016.1 GCA_009908925.1 Spirochaetota bacterium
AGCCCTCCTGCGCCGATGGTACTGCCCCGCAAGGGGTGGGAGAGTAGGTCGTCGCCAGACGTTTTTTTGTGCCCTCTCGGCGGCCGCGCGGCCATGAGGCAACGTGCCACGCGGAGCCGGTTCCGCCCACTCTTGCCGGACTTACGGCTCTCTCCGCCGCGGCGGCAACTTTCTGTTGCGCTGTCGTTCGAGTCAGTGTAGAATCTCCACATAAACGGTAATGAAAGCACAAGAACGGGCTCAAATGAACCGCCTTCGGGTTCGTGAAGCTAATTGTGACGTTATTCGTGAACTTGAGAGAGGAGCGGAGGGTAAATGACCGTACCGGAGCAGAAGCATATTGAAGTCCTGTCGGGCACTCGATTCACCGTGCATTATCGGATTGCAGGTAGCAAACATGATGCCGAGGCAAAGTCGGAGGCCCTGCGCTACGAGCAGACGGTTGAGTTCCCCGCCGAGTTGACGCCGGCAGGGGACATTGCGGACCATATCGTCGGCCGCATCGAGGGCTTCGAGGCCCGCGACGACGGCGCCTACGATGTGACGGTAAGCTACGCCGATGAAGTAGCAGGCGCCGAGCTTCCGCAGTTTCTGAACGTTTTGTTCGGCAACAGCAGCATGACCCCGGGCGTTCGCGTGGAGCGTATCGATCCATCTTCGGCAATTCTCGCGAAATTCCGGGGCCCGCGGTTCGGAGCCGACGGTCTGCGGCAGACGCTGGGAGTGGCCTACCGTCCGCTGCTCATGACGGCACTGAAGCCCATGGGGCTCTCGAACGAGAATCTGGCGAAGATTGCCTACGATTGCGCTCTCGGCGGGATCGACATCATCAAAGACGATCACGGTCTGGGGAACCAGCCGATTACGGATTTCGATGAGCGCGTTCGGTTTTGCACGGACGCGGTCGGGCGCGCAAACCGCGAGACCGGATATCGGTCCGTCTACGCGCCGAACATAACGGGGCCTGCCCGGGATCTCGAACGGCGGGCACGTTTCGCGAGGGAGCAGGGTGCCGGCGCCGTACTCTACATGCCGGGCCTCGCCGGTTTCGACGGTATGCGAGCGCTCGCCGACGACGAGGATTTTGGCCTTCCGATAATCAGTCACCCCGCGTTCTATGGCAGCTTCGTGACTTTTCCCGATAACGGATTCTCACATTACGCACTCTACGGGCAGTTGCAGCGACTCGCCGGCGCGGACTCGTCGATCTACCCGAACTTTGGTGGCCGGTTTTCCTTCTCGAGAGAAGAGTGTGTGAGTATCGTGCGGGGATGCAACGAGGAGTTCGGCGGCATGCAGCCGATTTTCCCGACGCCGGGCGGCGGGATGAATATGAAAAGCATTCCCGATATGCGCTCGGTCTACGGGAAGGACGTGATCTACCTGGTGGGAGGGGGTCTACATCGTCACAGCGACAACCTGGTGGAGAACGCTCGACACTTCAGGAGGCTGGTTACTGAAGGGGAGAATGCGTAGTCCGTTCGTGTGGGTTTCCGTTGACGGTCGTGGTATTCGGTCATAGAATCGATCCTGAGGTGCCCGGAGAATCGCCGGAGATTGAAGGCTCGAGGGGTATGATGCTTGCGGTAGACAGACGAAAAGGTATTCTCGAGAAACTCAAGGCTACCGGAAGCATAACGGTTGCCGAGCTCAGCACCTTCTATGGGGTAAGTGAAGAGACGATCCGGCGCGACCTTACGCGCATGGAGGGCGACGGGCTTCTCGAGAAGACCTACGGTGGCGCGTACATCAAGGACGGCATGCATCGGGAGGTACCCTTTGCGTTGCGCAATGTCGCATATGTTCGCCAGAAGGAGCTGATCGGCCGACGAGGAGGCGAGCTCGTAGAACATGGCGACACGATTTTTCTCGACGCCAGCACGACGGCCCTCCACGTCGGGCAGAGCATCATTGGGAAGCACAATCTTATCGTGATTTCGAACGCGCTCGCCGTATCCTATCGGCTCGCAGAAGCTCCCGATATTAAGATGATCACCATCGGCGGAACGCTCAGGCGTACGTCTCTTACCAACGTCGGGCGCGCGGCGGAGGATTCCATCGTCCGATACTACGCCGACAAGACCTTTTTCTCCTGCGACGGGGTGGACCGGGATCACGGAATCACTGATGCAAACGAAAAAGAGGCGGAGGTCCGCAAGGCGATGCTGAGTCAGTCCAAGCAACGGATTCTCGTTGCCGACCACACGAAGTTTGATCGCACGTCGTTCGTACTCATCGACAACTTCGAGAACGTGGATACGGTCATTACGGATCGTCCGGTGTCCGAGGAGTGGATGCGTTTCTTTCAGAACAAGAACATCGAATACATAAGCTGTGTCGAGGAAGCGGGAGAGTAGCTATGGCACGCACGGTTCGGGTACTCGGCGTCGGCGACCCGGCGGTCTACGCGTACACGGATGAGGATCTCGACATCCTCGGTCAGTGGCGACGGAACGGTGGCGGCGAAGTCTCCTTCGAGATCGTTCCCTGGGATCGCTATCTCAGCACCTTAAGTGTACAGTTCGAAGCAGAGGAGCCGTCCTGCGATATCATCATGTTGCCGGGGCATCTCTGGGTGCCGGAGTTTGTCGAGGCGGGACGGCTCGCGCCTCTCGGTTCGTACGTGGCCGGGATTCCGAGTGCCGACTGGGATGATTTCAAGCCCTTCGTTCGTGACGAGTTGAAATACCGGGACGAGTACTACCTCATGCCGTCCTTCACCGACGGTCACGTGGTCTTCTACCGCAGCGATCTCGTGGTCGGAACGGGCGGCGACGCGTCCCGCGGCTACGGCGGCGCCGCGCCCGCACTCACCACCCCGATGGAGCTCGGCGAGATGGCGAAGCGGAACGACGGTGCCGGGCACCGCGGCATTGCACTCAAAGCCGATCCGAGCGAGATCTTCCTCGACTGGCTTCCCTACCTCTGGGCCTTCGGCGGCGATCTCCTGAGCTCCGACGGCAGGCCGGCTTTCGCAAGTCGTGCAGGCGTCGAGAGCCTGGAGTTCTACCGTGCGCTTCGCGACCTCGCCCCGCCCGATACTGACCGGTACGGAAACGAGCAGATCGCGGAGGCGCTGCGTGACGGCCGGGTGGCCATGGCGACGAGCTGGGGCGGACAGGCCGGATTCATTTACGCATCGGACGGAGGTTTTCGCAGCGACCTCACGGTTTCCACCTTCGAGAAACCGTGGAACGTCGTCTGGAGCTTCGGCGTTCTCGCCTCCTCGCCGGACGTGGCTGCAGCCTTCGAGTTCCTGCGCTATCTCTCCGGTCCCGAGGTCGATGCGAAGGTGGGGCGCTACGCCGGCAGCCCGGTCCGAAGCTCCACCTATGCAGCCGACCGGGAAACGGTT
>JAAAOH010000158.1 GCA_009908925.1 Spirochaetota bacterium
GAGTGCGGAATGGTTGTATTCGTGTACGAGGCTCGTTGCATCCTGTACGATCGCCTGAGCCTTTACGGTGAATTTATCGTAGTTCATCAGTTACCCTCCGATGAGTCTGTGGACTGGAGGAATGGGTGTGCTGCGCATAATATATCCCGGGCCGGCGGCGGCGGCAAACCCGTCGGCGCCGGCAACGCGGACTGGCCGCCGGCAGACGCGTCGCCGCGCCGGCAAACGCGGCGCCGGGGCCCGCGATCCCGCCGCCGGTTGATCGCGGGGCCCGCTGTTCGTACTATGTGGGCGGAGGTAACATCATGGGTGACGAGTCAACAAAGCAGGAGATTCCCGCCGAGCTCGAGAACAAGGTCATCATCATGAACGGCTTCACGCAGCAGGAGATCGTCGCGATCATGCGCGCCGTTCGCCGACTCTTTGAGAATCCCGGCGATCTCATCTTCGCCAAGACCACGCCGAAGTCCGTGAACATGGTGCTCAAGGACCTCATCGTGGATATGTCGGAGGATCACGAATACCTGAAGAACAACCCGCCCGAGCAGCTGCAGAAGCAGCAGGGCCGGCCGAAAGGCGACAGCGAGGGCAGCGGCAGCAGCGGGGGCGGCGGCGAGAGCCCGCGCGGGGGCGCGGGAAGCGGGGGCCCGGAACGCGGGGGCGGCACGTGAAGACGCGAAACACTCTCGCCAATCTGGAGGAATACGTCCCGGGCAGGAAGCGACCCGGCACGGTAAAGCTCTCCTCGAACGAGAACCCTCTCGGTCCCTCTCCGCGCGCCCTCGAGGCGATCGCCGAGTGGGCCGCGCAGGTCAATACCTACCCCGACGGTCTCGCCTGCGAGCTACGGGGCGCGCTGGCCGACCAGGCCGATGTCGCGCCCGAGAACATCATCATCGGAAACGGCTCGGACGAGGTTCTGGTGATGACGGCGGGAACGTTCCTCAACCCGGGCGATCGGGCCGTCATCCCCGCGCACACCTTCAGCCAGTACGAGTTTGCAACAAGTCTCTACGATGGGGAGCCGGTCTTCGCTCCGATGCAAGACGGCCGCATTCTCCTCGATGAGATGCGTGCGCTCATCGGTGAGAACACGCGGCTTGTATTCCTCTGCAATCCCAATAATCCCACCGGAACCTACGTTGGTGCCGCGGAGCTTCGGGCCTTCGCGCGAGAGGTGCCCGATGATGTGCTCCTCGTAGTCGACGAGGCCTACAACGAGTTCGCCGAGGCCCCCGACTTTCCCGACGCGGTGGAGCTCACGCGGGATCGTGGGAACGTGCTCGTGCTTCGCACATTCTCCAAACTTTACGGCCTCGCCTCCCTGCGGGTGGGATACGGCATCGCCTCGGCGGAGCTCATCTCCTCCATGCACATGGTGAAGCCACCCTTCAACACCGGACTCCTCGCACAGAAGGCGGCCACCGCTGCGCTCACCGACACCGCATTCGTCGAGAAGACGCTTGCCAACAACCGCGAGCAGCGCGAGGTGCTCCGCGCCGAGCTCGATCGTCTCGGAATGCCGCAGTATCCCTCCGAGGCGAACTTCATCTGTGCCGACTGCGGCAGGGACGCAAAGGAGTTTGCCGCGGAACTCGCCGAGGAGGGCGTATCGGTGCGACCGCTCACTTCCTTCGGTATGCCCACATGGGTGCGCATATCGGTGGGGACGGCAGAACAGAATCGAGTCCTCGTCGGGGCACTCGATAACGTCCGCGCGCGGGGCACTGCGCTTCACCCATGATCACTCGACTCGCCCTGAACCTGGCAATTGCCGTCCTACCGGCCGTTGTCTTCGTGTTCGGGGCGACCCGCACGACAGACATCTCGCCGCGCGGGTTTTACCGGGCATTTCTTGCGGGTCTTGTCGCAGTGTTTCCCGCCCTGGCGGTGATGCTTCTCGTCTCTTCGGCTCTCGCCGGGGTCGGCGGCCTCCTCGGTGATGCCCTTCGCGCCTTCGTCGTCGCGGGCCTCGTCGAAGAGGTCGTGAAGTTCGCCCCGGTGCGGTGGAGCATGCGTCGGGCAGATTACGCGGATTCCCACGGGGCGCGTGGAGCTCCTGCACGTGACCCGCGGGCGCGCGCCGCCGGTATCGCCGTTGCCGGCGCCCGCATTCCCGCACCGGAAATGCCGGGCCGTCTGCCCCTCGCCGTGACCGCGGGCCTCGGGTTCGCATTTCTGGAGAACGCCTTCTACCTCGCGGGCTCGTCCTCGCTGCTCGTTATGCGGGCCCTCCTGGCCGTGCCGCTCCACGGAGCGACGGCGGCCTACCTCGGCCTGGCGCTGGCGCCTGCTGCGGCGACCGGAGGCTCCGACCGCGGTCGCGCCTTCTACTCCGTCCCGGCCGCGATCGGCCTCGCCGCGGTCGTGCACGGCGCCTACGATCTGGCCGTGAAACGTGCGGGGGCCCTGGCCCCGCTTGTCGTCCTCGCTGCCGTAGCCCTGGCGGTCATTCTCGCTCGTCGCGCGCGTAGATCCTCTTGACGCTCGGGACCGTTATATTTACATTAAGCATACACGACGCAGGGTAGAGCAGCTGGCAGCTCGTCGGGCTCATAACCCGGAGGTCGCAGGTTCGAGTCCTGCCCCTGCTAAAATAAAGCCCTTCTGGGCAACGAGTTAGAGATTCGCTACCGGACAACCGGCGCAATCGCAATCCAACGTAGCATGCGGTGTCGCATGCAAGGGAGGCGAACAATGCGCCGGTTTTCTTTGTATAAGAGGGGAAAGTACTTCTACGCCCGATTTTGGAATCCGAAAACCGGTACCTACACGGGCGCGATAAGCACACGGGAGACTGAACGGGAAGCGGCAATTGCTGCCGTGTATCACTGGGAACACTACGGCATCGCGAAGCGTGACCAGAGCCTGGATGACGTGGTGGCCGTGGACACGGTACTTCAGTACGTTCGGAGCGCGCCGCTCACCATTGATTCTGCTTCCCGGATCATAGATATCCTCAAAGACCGCGGGTTCATCGAGTCGGCCACCCTGACAAGCGACGGCCCCGACACCAAGCCCTTGATCGAGTTCCTGGAGCGGTTCTGGGACTACGATGCATCCCCCTACGTGCGCGAGAAGCTTGCCTACAATCATTCCATTGGCCGGCGCCACTGCTATGAGCAGACGAAACGTTTGCATCACTGGCGCACCTACTTCGGCGCCGATACTCGCCTCCGTGATGTCACTCGCGAAACCCTCAAAGCATTTCAGCTCTATCTGCGGGATAAGAAACTGGCGCCAAAGACAGTCAACGCCGTTGTATCGGTAGGTACTGTTGCCCTCGCCTGGGCCACCGAGCAAGCGATACTCGAGTCCAACCCTGCCTGC
>JAAAOH010000070.1 GCA_009908925.1 Spirochaetota bacterium
GAGCGAATCTCCCGTGGCGTAGCCGCGCGCTCGTTTCTGGGCGCCGAGTACGCGTTGCGGGTGAGCGTTACGATAGGGATTGCCAATGCGATCGTGGTGGGCCGCGAGAAGGTGCTCCCGCGGGCCGACATCGCGCTCAAGACCGCCAAGGCGCAACACAAGCCGTGGATGCTCTTCAAGCACGCGTCGCAGGTGGAAACGCAGTTTCGCCGGAACGTCGAACAGCTCGCCGTCCTTACCAACGCGATTCAGCAGGGGCGCATCGTGGCCCATTATCAGCCGATCTTCGATTCGGGCTCGCGGCAATTGTATAAGTACGAGTGCCTCGCGCGTATGATTGGAGAGGACGGCACCGTGCACGGTCCCGGTGATTTTCTCGACCTGGCGAAGAAAGCCCGTCTGTATGACGACACATCACCCGCTCGGTTTTCGATCGGGCCTTCGACACTTTTCGGGGCCGCGAGACGCAGTTCACCATCAATCTCAGTGTCCTCGACATCCTTAGCCCGGAGACGACGGCGTATATCCGAGAGCGGCTCATCGCCGAGCCCGACTTGGCTTCCAGGCTGGTAGTCGAGCTTCTCGAGTCCGAGCAGATCGAAACACTCACCGAGGTGGGTGACTTCGTAAGCTCCACCCGCGAGCTCGGTGTTCGCTTCGCCATCGATGATTTCGGCTCGGGCTATTCCAACTTTGCCCACATAGCGTCCCTGCAGTTCGACTTCCTCAAAATCGACGGTTCGCTCGTGAGAAACATCTGCTCCTCGCAGCAGGCCCTGGACATCGTGACAACAATAGTCGACTTCTCACGAAAGCTCGGCATCCGGACGATAGCAGAGTTCGTGTCGGACGAGCAAACCTATGAACGCGTCAGGCAGCTCGGCGTCGACTACTGCCAGGGCTACTATCTCGGCAGACCCGGCGCCGAGCCCGTATGGGCTGCGGACGGACCGACCGGCGACATGGGCACCGGGGGCTGACGCTCCCGTCGGAACAGGTCGGGTGAGACCGACCTCGGCGATACCCCGAATCTCCTTTTTTGAATTTTCCGACACTTCGTACTTGACATCACTGTTATACTGAACTATTGTAGCGGTGTACTTCCTAAGTAGTACACTAGGTTGGTATGGACGCCGAAAAGGAGCCTGGAAATGGTTGAATTGACATCGGTCTCATTCTCCTACGGGAAACGCTCGTCACTCTTCGACGAACTCGACTTCACCCTCGAGCCGGGAGGCATTTACGGCCTTCTCGGAAAGAACGGGGCCGGCAAGACCTCGCTCCTTCGCATCATCGCCGGGATGCTCTTTCCAGACGCCGGCAGCGCGGAGGTGCTCGGTTACCGCGCGGCGCAACGCAGGCCGGAGATGCTTGCCGATCTCTTCATCGTCCCGGAGGAGTTCTATCTTCCCGGAATCAGCGCGACGGAGTACGTAGCCGCCCACGCCCCGTTCTATCCGCGCTTCGACTATGAGGTTCTCGGGAGCTGCCTCAGCGAGTTCGACATCGACACCGATACCTCCCTTGCGGCAATGTCCTTCGGGCAGCGCAAGAAGTTTCTTATCGCTTTCGCGCTTGCCACGCAGGTAAGGCTCGTGCTCTTCGACGAGCCCACGAACGCCCTCGACATCCCGGGGAAGAGCCAGCTGCGCAAGCTCCTCCTCGGCCACATGAGTGACGAGCGTGCTTTCGTGGTTTCCACGCACCAGGTTCGTGACCTCGCGCCGGTGATGGACCCGATCTCGATCATCGACAATGGCCGACTCGTCTTCCAGGCGGGGATGGATCACATCGACCGCAGTCTGCGCACGCGTGTCACACCGCAGCTGCCGGCCGAAGGTGTGCTCTATCGCGAAGATACCCTTGGCGGGCACGCGGTCCTGGAAGCGGCCCCCTCGGAGGGCCAGCCGGTCGACATCGAGGTGCTCTTCAACGCCGTCATGCACGAAGCTCCTGCGGTTCGCGCGGCGGTCGATTCCTTTCAGAACTCGCAGCAGGATAGGGAGGTGTCGCGATGACGTTCAGCATGAAGCGCGTATTCAATCTTGCGCGGCTTTTCGTTATTTCCCAGAAACGGACGATTCTCGTAGCCGCCGGGGCCGTCTACGCCAGCCTGATGGCAATCTTTTTCCTCGGTATGCTGACCCACAACGGCTGGGGTACGGGGGCGGAGTACAACCAGGTGTTCTTTTCGCTGGCTCTCGTTCTGGCGGGTTTCATCGCCACGAGCCTGAGCTTCTCGAGCATGCACCGGGCGGACCGAAGTTACGCCTACCTGACGCTACCCGCGTCTCATCTGGAGAAGTTCGTGGAGAAGCTGCTGCTCACCGCGGTGGTCTACCCGGTCGTGGCGGTGATTACCTACGTGCTCTATTCGGTGATCCTGGCGGGGCTCTCGCCGCTGCTCTTCGATCAGCCGTTTTCCGTGTTCAACCCCTTCGACGCCATGACGCCGGAGACGCTGCGTACCTATGTCGTGGCGAGCTCGGTCTTCCTGTTCGGCGCGGCGTATTTCAGAAGCCGCCACTTCATCAAGACGGCGCTTTCGATCGCCGGCGTCTTCATCCTTCTCGGACTCGTTGCCGGTGCCTCGGGCTTTGCGGCTCTTACCGATCTCGTGGAGAGCGTCGAGGCCGGCGTCTACGACCAGACCGCTGCAACGGGGGAGCAGATGAGAGCTCTCGGGCTCCTGGCCGCCCGAGTAGCACGCATCGGCCGCTTCGCGGTGCTGTGGATCATGCCGCCGGTTATGTGGGTGCTCACGTGGCTGAAGCTCCGTGAAACGGAGGTCTCGGATGCAGTTCGCTAGCGGGCAGTCCATATACCTGCAGATATCGGATTACATCAGCGAGAAGATCCTGCGGGGCGATTGGGTCGAGGGCGACCGCATCCCCTCGATTCGCGAGACGGCGGTCTCGGTGGAGGTGAATCCCAATACCGTCACGCGCGCCTACGCGGTGCTGCAGGACGAGGGCATCCTCCAGAATCAGCGGGGAGTCGGATACTTCGTCGCCGCCGGCGGCCGGGAGGCCGCCGCAGCCCTCAAACGCCGGGAGTTCGAGGAGGATGAGCTCCCACGGGTCTTTCGAACGATGCGCCTGCTCGGCATGAGCCTTGCCGAGCTCGAGCATCTCTATGAACGCTACGTTACGGAGGAAGAGAGTGAAAGGCACGACTAAGATTGTCCTTGGAATAATCGGTGCGCTCGTGGTCATCGTGATTGCCCTGGCAATCGGCGCGCGCGTCGTTGTTGATAATATCCTGAGCTCAGGAGGCGAGGGCGACGCCATCGAGCTCTC
>JAAAOH010000191.1 GCA_009908925.1 Spirochaetota bacterium
GGCGGTACCGGCCGGCGGATCATGCCGGAGCTCGTAGATGCCGTGGCCGAGGCGGGGCCGGTGTGGATGGCCGGGGGCATCGGGCCTGAGAACGTCGGCGAGATTGTCAGACGGCAGCGGCCCGAGCTCATCGATGCGTCGAGCCTGCTCGAGGCGGAGCCCGGCCGTAAGGATCACCACAAACTGAAGACCTTCTTCGAGGAGTTAGACCATGCAACGGGTATATAACGATTACTTCGGTGAGTTCGGCGGACGCTACGTCGCCGAGGTGCTCCGCGCGCCCCTCGATGAGCTCGAGCAGGAGTTTCAGGCGGCGCTCTCCGATCCGACCTTTCGCGACGAGCTCGATCGCATCGGTGAGGAGTTCATCGGCCGACCCACGCCGCTTCTCCACGCGGAGAACACTACGCGGGAGACCGGCGGTGCGCAGATCTACATCAAGCTCGAGGGCCTTGCCAACACAGGCGCCCACAAGATCAACAACGCCGTCGGGCAGGTCCTTCTCGCAAAACGCATGGGAAAACAACGCATCATAGCCGAGACCGGCGCGGGTCAGCACGGCGTTGCCACGGCGGCGGTCAGCGCAAAGCTCGGGATGGAGTGCACCATCTACATGGGCGAGCTCGACATCGACCGCCAGCGGCCCAACGTTTTCTGGATGGAGATGTTCGGTGCGCAGGTCGTGCCCGTAGCCTCCGGGAGCCGCACCCTGAAAGACGCGGTGAACGAGGCGCTTCGCGACTGGGCGGCGAGCTTCTCCGATACGCACTACGTCATCGGATCGGCCCTCGGGCCCTCGCCGTTCCCGGACATGGTGCGGGAGTTTCAATCCGTCGTCGGACGCGAGACCATGGACCAGCTCGATACGCGCGGGGTCACACCGACTGCCCTGGTGGCCTGCGTGGGCGGCGGCTCGAACGCGATCGGCTTCTTCGCACCCTACATCGACACCGCCTCTCCGCGTCTCATCGGCGTGGAAGCCGGTGGCCGCGGCACCCGCACGGGCGAGCACGCCGCGCGCATGAACGGCCTCGGGCGAAGCGGTATCGTTCAGGGCTACAAGAGCCTCTTCCTCCTCGACGAGGACGGGCAGGTGGAGGCCACCCACTCCCTCTCGGCGGGGCTCGACTACCCGGGAATCGGGCCACAGCTCGCCCACCTCGGCTCTGCCGGGCGCGTTGAGTTTGCCCGCGCGAGTGACCTCGAGGCCCTCGAGGCGGTGAAGACATTCGCGCGGAACGAAGGGGTCATCTTCGCGCTGGAGTCAGCCCACGGCGGGGCGCATGCCCTCAAGGTGGCGGCGGATCTTCCGCCCGAAGCCGTCGTCGTCATCAACATGTCGGGGCGGGGTGATAAGGACCTCTTCATCGCCGCGAAGGAGATTCGCGGGGAGTCCTGGAACGAGTTCCTGCGAACGGAGGCGGATCGCATATGAAATCATCAGTTATGGCGCACCTCGTCGCTCACTATCCCACCGGCCCCGCATCACTCGAAGTGGGGCGCGAGCTCGTGCGTGCCGGCGTGTCCTTCCTCGAGGTGCAGTTTCCGTTCTCCGACCCCACCGCTGACGGGCCGGCCATACAGGCCGCGTGCACACAGGCACTCGAGGCAGGATTCAGAAGTGAAGACGGCTTTGCTCTCGTGGAAACACTTACCGCAGAGAGCACCGTGCCGGTCTTCATCATGACCTATGCAAGTGTGGTCGTCTCCCATGGCGTTGAGTGGTTCACCGCGCGCGCCGCACAGGCGGGGGCTTCGGGGCTCATTGTGCCCGATCTACCGCCTGACTACGATGAGGGCCTCTACGCCGCCGGCCGGGCCGGCGGGCTGCACGTGGTGCCGGTGCTCGTTCCGTCGGCCGCACCCGAACGGGTGGAGGTGGCGCTTGCCACAGAGCCGGCCTATGTCTATGCGGCACTCCGAAAAGGGATAACCGGTGCTGCGACAGAGATCGGCGCGGAGAACATCACCTTTCTCGAGGAGCTGAAAGAGCGCGGTGTGCACGTCATGGCGGGCTTCGGCATTCGCAGCCGCGAGCAGGTGGAGGCGCTGCACGGCCACGCGGACACCGTGGTGGTCGGCTCGGCCTTTGTCGACGTGATCTCGCGACAGGAGTCGGTCTCCGATCTTGCCCGGGAGCTCGTCTCCGGCCCTGCTCTCTGATATACTCTCGGCGGCGCCGGGTATCCGCGGCGCTCAGAGACTGTCAACGAGACTGTGAAGACGAGGTCAGGGGAGTGACGAAGATGAGGCGGAAGCAGCGGCGGCAGCTGAATCAGCGGCCGGAACGACCGCGGACGGTGATAATGAGTCTGGTGGGCGTGATGGCGGCGGTGGTTGTGCTCGTTATGCCCGGGTGCGCGAGCCTCGCGGAGATCGTCGAGCGGCCGACTGCCCGCGTGGTCGCCGGCGAGATCACCGCCTTGACCTTCGATCGGGCCGAGATCACCTTCGACGTCGAGGTCGAAAACCCGAATCCGGTGCGCGTCCGGCTCGCCGGCATCGATTACGAGCTCTTCTTCGAGGAGTCGTCGTTCCTGCGCGGAGCCACGGAAGAAGAGATCGAGATCGCGGCGAACGGCACCTCGACCGTCCGTATCCCCGTGGGTGTCGGCTACGCCGAGCTCATCGAGTCGGTCCGTAGTCTCAGCGACCGGCGGGAGACCGCTTACCGTCTCGCCGCCGGGGTCAGCGTCGACGTCCCCGCGCTCGGTCGCGTGCGCCTTCCCGTCGAGCGTTCGGGCACGATACCGGTGGTGAGGCCCCCGCGCGTGCGAGTCCGCGAGCTCAGCCTCGAGCGCCTCAGCCTCAGCGGCGCCGACCTGCGCCTGCGCCTCGGAGTGACCAACCCGAATGCCTTCGGCGTGTCGCTGCAAACACTCGACTACGCGCTTCGCATAAACGGCGAGCTCTGGGGCTCGGCTCGGGTCTCAGAGTCGGCGGAGCTCTCCGAGGGAGGCGAGCGTGAGATCACACTGCCTGTCACCCTCGATTTCGGGGCCATGGGCCGGTCGGTCCGGGAGCTCATTCTCGGCCGCGGGAACGTCGCCTACAATCTGTCCGGAACACTCGAGGTGGGCACAACTCTCGAGATGCTCGACACTGCAGACCTTCCTCTGAGCCTCGACGGCGAGATCGGTATCTCGCGGTAGAGTTCGGGCGCCGTCATCGCGGAGCATAGGGGATGCCCTGGGATACGCGTCGGCGCACCCCGCGGCGATGAGGGCCGCGGGGGTGAGCACTACTGCTGTGGCTCGTCACCGCCGTCGGGACCACGTTCCGGC
>JAAAOH010000112.1 GCA_009908925.1 Spirochaetota bacterium
CGCCGGGCACGCGGCCGACGCCGGGAACGCGGCGGCGCCAGGAGACGCGGCTGCACCGGGGGACGCGACGGGGGCCGGAAACGCGGCGGGGCCGGCGGACGAGGGCGCTGCACCGGGTAACCCGACCGCCGAGGCGCCGCCGGCCCTCTATCTCCTGAAGGCGGAGCGTCCCCTGCCGCTCATACCGGGGCGCAGCTACCGCTTCGACGTCGCGGATGACGCTCGCAGCGCCCCGGAAACGTCCGGCACCGGCGTCGTGCTTCTCGCCGGTCCGCACCCGCCGGACCTTCCTCCGGGGGAGCTTGCCCGTCTTGCTGACGGTGTGAACCCGCTCGACGCCTCGGCAGTGGAATCTCTCTTTCTTAGCGTCTACGGCATCGCGCCGCGGCTCACTCCGGACGAAACGGGCGATGGCGAGGATGTGCATCGCTTCGCCGACTGGCTCGTGAGCGCGGAGTACGTCGAAGAGATCGGTGAGCTTCTTGGGGAGGTACTCGCGGGAGAGGGTGAACTTCCTGTCGCCGCGTTGCGGGAGCTCGCAGAAAGTCATCGGTTTTTCGTGCCCCGTACCCTCTGGCGGGAGCTTCTGGGCGTCGTAGCCGAGCGCCGGGGGCTCGAGCGCCGGGGTGGGATGGTTGTTCGTAGCGGTCCGATGAAGCGTCGCGCAAAGAGGCCCGACAACGCAGACGGCCCGGACGCCGCGGGTTCCCCGGACAGCCCGGACGCCGCTGCGGTGTCCGAGCCGGACCTCTCTCCGGCCGAACGATCAGTCCTCGGGGCGATTACTGAGGCCGGTCGGTCGGGCGAGCACATCAAGTCGGAACGGATGCGCGCGGCGCGGGGCATCGTCGAGCGGCTTCTCGAGCTCGGCCTCGCGGTGAAGCTTCCCAACGGCAGGATATATGACCGCGAGGTGTATCGGGCCTTCGCGGCGGTTCCCGGCGAGGTAGACGACCGCCGCGCGGCGAAGCAGTGGGGCGTTTCCCGAAACACGGCACGGGAGCTCATGAACCGACTCATTGCGGACGGACTCATGCGGCGAACCTCACCCCGCACGGCGGTGGCGGCACGCGGGCGGGAGACAAACGGGCCGGAGGCAGAGCGATGATGGACCTCCGGCGGCAGAAACTTCGCCCCGGCCGGACCCGCCGCGTGGGGCGTGTCGCTGTTGGCGCGGCCGCGGTCGTCGCGTTTCTCGCGCTCGCTGCGTGCACCGGTGCCCCGCCTGAGGTCACCCGGGCGCAGACGACGCTCGTCTATGTCGATGATCTCGATCTCAACGCGATGTACGAGACCCTCACGCTGGATGTTCACGTTCAGGACGCCGACGGCATCGACGATCTGCAAATGCTTCATGTGACCCACGATGCGAGCGGGTTGGTGTGGACGATTACTCGTGAGCGCTGGGAGCGACGTCAGCAGGCCGACGCGGAGGTGTTCACGCTTTCGGGACTTGCCACCGCCGACGGTGGCCCGATTCCGAGGGGGCGCTACCGCGTAATAGCCGTCGATGCGGCCGGGCATACTGCCGAGCTCACCACCACTGTAGCGGGAGCAGTGCCCGGGGAGGAGAGACTTCGCTTTCCGCGGCTTGAGATTCGCGGTGATACGCTCTCGGTTACCGGCGGGTTTCCGCTGGTGGTGCTTCGCGGCTACGACGTCGGCGGGCGCTTCGTGGGCGAGTTACGGCTCAGCGAAGGTGAGGACCGAACCGTCTCGGAGATCGCCTGGTTGCGGAAGGGGGATGCGGAAATCCGACTTGTCCTTTCGGCGGTTGACCCGGAAACAGGACTCGATGTTCAGCGGGGGCCTTACTGAGGCCGTCGCCTGGCGCGGCGACGGGATATCCACTCCCGGATTCGGCGCCAGAGGCCCTTGCCGTAGCGCGAGGAAAAATCACGCGCCGCCTGTTGCACCGGATAGTCCTCGCCGCACTCGCGCTTGAGCTCGTCCCAGTGCTTCACGATCCACATGTAGAGATCCGCCGCCGTACGTCCGGGGAAGCGAGCGAGAATGCGCTCGTAGGCGATGACGTCCACGATGGGCTTGAAGACGTTGTTGAACCAGCTCTGCAGCGCGTCCCGGAAGGAGAGCTCGCCTGAGAAGCGCTGGTTGAGGAAATATTTGTGACCCTCGACATGCTGCAGGAGCTCGTCGTACCGGCCGATTTCGGTGAATACGAGGTCATAGTGGGGGATGATCTGAGGCCAGCCCGTTTGCCGGTAGAACTCTTCCTTCTCATAGTTGATGACCGCCTTCTTGAGGTCGGCCTTGGTCATTTTCGGGTCGAGCCTGATCTCCGTTCCCAGAGATACGACCTCGGCGTCAATGGCCATAACCCCTTGCGCCCGTGCCACCGATACCCGATGGTTTCCGTCGCGCACGAAGTACACGCCGCCGATCTCATAGAGGCGGATAGGCGGGAGGTTCACCTGCTGCAGATGGGCCCGGTCGATGCTCTGCCATCGCCCCCGAAGCGCGTCACGCCGGGGCAGAAAGCCCTTGTTGAAGTCCCGGTAGCGGCCCTCGCTGCCCACGATGCGCGTCACGTCGACTGTCTGCAGCCCCCGGTAGGTTTCGCTCTTGGGGCGGACCACATCCTTGACGTCGCTGAGCGACAGCAGCTCGTGGTTCTGCGGCGAGAGGGCGTTGATGATGCGGCTTATCTTTTCCTGCATGCGGGCTTTGTTGAAGTCCTCGCGTGCGGTGACGTGTATGAAATCACCCATGTGTATCTATCTCCAGCACGTAATGGTCGTACACGTTTATCACATCCGTATCTTCGTAGCGCGTTACGCGGCGTGCATTGAGGTCGTAGAGGTGGATGTGCCCGTGCAACAGGTATCGGGGGCGAAACGTTCGCATAAACCACAGAAAGCCCGGAAAACCTCGATGTGCGAGGTCGCCCTTGTCGTGAATACCGCGCGGCGGTACGTGGGCGAGCAGAATATCGAGGAACCGCCCGCGAAAGACCCGATTCCAGATCAGCTTCGGAACAAGTGACAGCATGCGAAGGGTCATCTGAAACTCCGTATACTGATTCTCCCCGTCATTGTATCGCAGGCTGCCGCCGAGGCCCGCGATAATCAGCTTCTTCTTTCTGATCACCCGCCTGTCTATGTAGGTCGAGCCGAAGTGGTGCTGAGTATCGGGGCCGAACGTTGCCATCCGCGGATTGAGCGCGGAGCGCTTGTTGAACATG
>JAAAOH010000109.1 GCA_009908925.1 Spirochaetota bacterium
TGCCGATTGCATCTTCTTTACGGGTTTTCGAGCGACTACTATAATCGCGGGCAACGGAGGGACATCACCTGTGGCTGAGAACGTGCTCTACGAGAAATACGGGCAAACCATCGGCGCCGGGACGGAGATCTTTCGCGAGGGCGAGCCGGGCGAGCAGATGTACATCATCCAGAGCGGCACAGTACGCATCTCCAAGGAGTTCGACGGCAAGCTGCACGTCCTCGCGGAGCTCGGCAAGGGTGAGTTCTTCGGCGAGATGGCCATCGTCTCTCGCATCGAGCGAACAGCGACGGCCACGGCTGTCACCGATACGTATCTCCTCGCCTTCGACCGGCAGGGGTTTCAGAGCATGATCGAGAAGAACGCGAAGATCGCGATGAACGTCATCGACAAGCTCTCACGCCGGCTGGCCGACGCGAATGCGCAGATACAGTACTTCTTTCGAAAGAACGAGGAGAGCCTCGTGGCGCTGGACCTCTACAACCGCTTCATCGCCAAGCGCGAGGGTGAGCCGGTGCTTGCGCGGGACCGGGTGGTCAAAGAGATCTCGCTCAACCTGGAGATCCCCTCCCAGACGGTGCAGCGAATCATAGACGGTCTTACCGAGCGCGGGATCTGTACAGTGAAGCAGAATGCGATCCGACTAAAAAACGAGGGACGCCTCGGCGCCATTGCCGAGAAAGGCGGCCAGCAGCCGGAAGCGGAACCGGAGCCGGAAGCGGAGTAACGGCGCGACCGGCCGGCGACAGCGCCGCTGCCGGCTGATGACGGCGCCGCCGACAGACGAACAGCGGCTCCGCTGGACTGCTGCCAAGGAGAACATCAATGTGCGGAATCATAGGATACTGCGGCCCCAAGCCGGCCGCGCCGATTCTCATCGAAGGACTGAAGCGCCTCGAATACCGTGGCTATGACTCCGCGGGCATTGCCGTCGGCGCCGACGGCAACCTCCACGTCCACAAGCGCGAGGGCAAGCTCTTCCGTCTGCGCGAGCGCGTGCCGGAGGATCTGGGCGGTGTCTGGGGCATCGGGCATACCCGCTGGGCCACCCATGGCGAGGTGAACGACCTGAACGCCCACCCCCATACCGATGCGACCAACACCATTGCGGTCGTGCACAACGGCATCATCGAGAACTTCACCTCGCTCAAGGAGAAGCTGCAGGAGGAGGGCTACACCTTCCGCACCGAGACCGACTCGGAGGTCATCGCCCACCTCATCGCGAGCCTCTATGACGGGGATCTGGAGACCGCCGTACGACAGACGGTGCGCCTCTTGAAGGGCACCTACGGAATACTGGCGATGCACGCTGCGGAACCCAACGTTCTCGTCGGCGCTCGAAACGGATCGCCCCTGGTGCTCGGGGTCGGAAACGACGAGATGTTTATGGCCTCGGACGCGACGGCGCTCGTGGCGCACACCAAGCAGGTCGTCTACATCGAGGACGGCGAGCTCGTGAAGCTCACCCCAAAAAGCTACAAGACGACCGACCTGCGCAGCCGGGAGATCGACAAGAAGGTCGACTTCATCAGCTGGGAGCTCGAGGAGATCGAGAAGGGCGGCTTCGCCCACTTCATGGAGAAGGAGATCCTCGAGCAGTCTGAGTCAATAAAGCGCGCGATGCAGGGGCGCCTCGACCTCGAGTACGGCACCGGGCATCTCGGCGGCCTGAACATGGCCAACAAGGAGCTCCTCGAGGTTGAGCGGGTGAAGATCATCGCGGCGGGCACCTCGCTCCACGCCGGAATGGTTGCCGCCTACCTCCTCGAGACCGTGGCGCGGATCCCGGCGCAGGCCGAGCTTGCCTCCGAGCTCCGCTACCGCAACCCCGTCGTCGAGCGCAACAACATCTACTTCGCGGTATCCCAGTCCGGGGAGACCGCCGACACCCTCTACGCCATGCGCGAGCTCAAACGCAAGGGCGCCCGTGTGCTCGGCATCTGCAACGTGGTCGGCTCCACCATCCCCCGGGAATCGGACGGCGGTGTCTACATCCACTCCGGCCCCGAGATCGCGGTAGCCTCCACGAAGGCCTTCACCAGCCAGATGACCGCGCTGTACCTCTTTGCCCTCATCATGGCGCGCATGCGTCATATGTCCCTCGAGCACGGCCTCGCCTTCATCAAGGACCTCGAGCAGGTGCCCGACCTGGTTGCCCGGATCGTCGACCGCCGCGGCGAGATCGAGCTACTCGCAAAGAAGTACGCCCATGCCGGAAACTTCCTCTTCCTCGGGCGGGGGATAAATTATCCCGTCGCGCTCGAGGGCGCGCTCAAGCTCAAGGAGATCTCCTACGTCCATGCCGAGGGCTACAGCGCCGCGGAGATCAAGCACGGTCCCATCGCGCTCATAAACGACGACACGCCGAGTTTCTTCGTCGTGCCGGACAACGGGCTGCGCGACAAGGTGATCACCAACATGAAGGAAGTGAAGGCGCGCCGCGGGCCGGTGCTTGCCCTCGCCGTCGAGGGCGACCGGGAGGTTGCGAAGATCGCTGATGATGTGTTCTATGTGCCGCCGACGCACGAGTACATGTATCCCTTCCTGATGGTGGTGCCGTTCCAGCTCTTCGCCTACTACACGGCCATCGAACTCGGCCGTGACGTGGATCAGCCGCGAAACCTCGCGAAGAGCGTGACGGTCGAGTGATGCGTGCGGGCGCCGGCACCCGCGGCCCGCGGTTCCGGCTCCTGCGTGCCGCTGCGACCGTGGCCCTGATGGCTGCGGCGGTGCCGCCGCTCCCCGCCCAGGAGACCGGGGCTGGAAGCGGCACAACGGGGTCCGAGGCGGCAGCGGTTCTGGTCTCGGGGCCTGCCCGCGGAGAGGGCCTCCCATTTCTTCCACCCAACATGATCGAGTATCAGCGTGGCGTCTACGAGCTGACCGGGGCTCCGGCGTCCGCAGCTGCGGACGCCGCGTCGACGCCGGCGGCGGAGGACCCCGGGTCGGCGCCGGCGGCGGGGGACGTGAGCGTGGAAGTCTTTTACACCGAAGCGCCGGTCTTTCGACGCGGGACGTGGACGGAGGCCGCCTGCGACGGGCGTACTGTGCACGCGTTGCCCGAAGCGGGCGGAACAGTCGTTCACTACAGCTGGCCCGAGGATCAGCGCCACGTCTTTTTCCGGTTCGTGGCCGTTGTGGAAGGCAACGGGACGCCGCCCGGAGGCGTCGGCGCCGCGGGGAATGCC
>JAAAOH010000317.1 GCA_009908925.1 Spirochaetota bacterium
CTTCCTCGGCGGCCTCGACGTCACCCTCCTCGTAGTGCTCCATGCCGTCCTCTACGAGACCGCGGAAGGAGCGACGGTCTTCGAGGTAGCCGACATATCCCTCAACGAGGCGTTCCTGATTGACCCACTGCACGGCCTCCTGCTCCACGGCTCGGACGTTCTCGCCCATGGCCGCGTTCGGCTCGAGGGCGTTCATGGCGTCCCAGAGGACGCGGTTGATGTCGCGGTCCTCCGTATTCAGCAGATACGACACCACGCCCCAGGCCTGAGGATAGAACACGTCGAGGCGACTGCGGGCCTCGGCCACGCCGATACGGAGCAATTCGTCGAAGGGAATGGGCTCCTCGCCCGAGCTCCCGTCGAGGATGGACTTGAGGGTGTCGAGCCAGGTCAGGTTCTCCCGATACACCGCCTGCCCGGTGGACGGATCGTAGTCGATCTCCTCGAAGTAGACCGCGAACCCTTCCCTCAGCCACAGTGGCGGGTTGGCGATGAAGGTCCGGAGGTACTGTATGAACGCCTGGTGATTGAGCGAGTAATCGTACTCGGCATCCTCGCGGAAGTACCCCACGAGCTCGCTGCGCGCGAGGTTGCCGTAGTGAAGGTAGATGAAGTCCTCGCGGGTCTCGTCGATGGTGTTTCTCAGGAAGGTATCATAGGCGTCCCTGGAGGCGAAAATGCGCACACGCATGCGGTCGGGCAGCTCACCGAGCTCGAAGTGGAAGTAATCGTTGAAGATCTCGACGGTGGCCTCGAGACGTTCGGCGGTCTGCTCCGCGTGATTCCTGCTGACCTCGGAGACGACCCGATAATGCTCGGTCTGTGCTTCGAACTGTCCGCCACTCTGGGCCGGCAGGGTCGAGGATATTACGAGGAGTCCCGCGAAAACCATTGCGATGCGTCTCATCACCTTACCTCCATGCTCTCTATGAGTGTCGGCACGTTACCCGGGTAAACTTCAGGCGCTACTCCGGCGTCTCGGTCACGTTGCTCACGATGATATTCAGCTCTTTGATGATGATCCCCGTGAACTTCTCGATATTCTCGATGGTGTAACTCTGCATATTGTGCAGGGTGACCGCGAGCGGGCTGCCAAAGGGTACGTCGAGGAAGACCGTGATACGATACCCGGTCGGCTCGTTCTTGACCTGCACCTTTCGAATGCTCGTCTCGGGGGCGTACTCGTCTATGCAGTGCATTATCATCTGACTGAGCGCCGCCTCCGAAATGGTTACGCGGCCCTTGCTGCTGAAGTCCGGGCGCACGACGCTTTTCTCATAGATCTCCTGCTGCCTGAACAGGCCCATCCCCTTGCGCCAGAGAATACGTACCGAATCCGCCATCGTGCGGGGGTAGTTTCTGCGCACTTCGATCGAGGGGACGGGGATGACGTGGCTTCCCTGCACCCGGCGATAGTTGATGGCGGTGCCTATCTCATCGGCGGTGGCGATATCCTCGATACGTACGATGCGTGACGGTGTGGGGAGCTTGAGCGCCTCCGCGATCTTATACACCATCCGCTCCGAGGTCCCGATGATGAGCACCCGCTTGAAGTTCTCCCGCTCGAGGGCGTGTCGGACGGCACGGCGATGCTCTTTGTCGGTGAAGAGCGCGGTCTTGACCGCGGCGAGGTAGGCCTTCTCCCGCTTTGCCGACTTACCCGCGATGATTTTCTGATCCCGGATCAGCAGGCCGTCGTCGATAAGGAGATCGATGCTATATTTCTGCATTATGAGCTTCGCCCGGAAGCTCTTTCCGGTGCCGCTCTTCCCGACGAGGGCAAACACACGAATGCCGCGAAATCGCCAGATAATCTTGCCGAGAAACCTGATCATTCTTCCATATTCTATTGATTGTCGGGCTCTTTGTATACGAGGCCCGAAAGTGACTCTGAGAGGGCGGTGCATGAAAGCGCCGCATCGAGCTCAGCAGCCGCTGTGGAAGCCGTGCCCCCGGCCCCCGTCCCGCGCTCGCCCTTATGTGCGTTCCGGAGGCCAATGCGTGCCTCTAGCTGCTTCCGCCGTTCTCGGCCCGGCGGGGCGCAGATGACACGTGCAGGAAAGATTTCATCGGGTTCCCGATTGATGAGAACCGCCGCGTGCAGGAAATAGGTGTCCGGCGGGATGGCTGTCCCTTTCCCGCCTCGGTCGGCACGGCCGGCCCCGCCGGGGGCGCGGTTGACGCGACCGCCGCGTTCCCCGCCCCCTCCATACTTGGTATCACCGAGGAGCGGGTATCCGTGCGCCTCGGCCTGCGCCCGGATCTGGTGGGTTCGTCCCGTTTCGATGCGGATGAGAGCCAGCGTCACCTCTGCTCCCCCCTGCGCCGCGGCCGACCCGCCGGCAAGCGGCGCCACAACCGTCCGTGCCGGCCGGCCCGCGTCCTCCGCGCCGTCGACGGCCCGCGTGACGTTGTGCGACCGGTCGCGTTCGAGGATGTCCCCCCAGGCCTCGATCCCGTGCAGACGTCCCGAAAGCAGAGCGAGGTAGCCCTTCTCGAGTCGGCCGGTGCGCAGTAGCTCGGAGGCTCGCTGCGAGCCGCGGAGAGACCGCGGGAAGAGCATGAGACCCGACGTGTTGCGGTCGAGGCGGTGAATGGGGCCGGGTCGAAAGGAAATACTCTTCCGCGCCCCGCCCTCGAGGTAGGGCCTGAGCGCCGCAAGAAGTCCGTTTCGACCGTGGACGGGCATCCCGGCGGGCTTGTCGATAGCGAGGAGGTGCTCGTTCTCGTACACGACGCGGTCGGCGAGGTCCGCGGGGATTGTGGCGGCGACCCCGCCGGCCGCGCCGGCGTCGGTGCCGCCGTGCGGAGTGCCGTTCCCGCGACCGCCCGACGGGGCAAGCTCTTCGGGCAGCTCGAGGACGTCGCCGCGCTCTATCCTGTAGGAGGCCGCCCGCCGTCGGCCGCCTACACGAATTTCTCCCTTGCGAACCAGGGTGTAGATGCGATTCAACGAAACCTGGGGGAGAAGGCGGCGCAGTATCCGGTCGAGCCGTCGGCCTTCGTCATGCTCGCCGAGGGGGAGGGATGTCCGTGCTGGGCTCACTCACCAAGTCTCTCACGGGAAGCGCGCGCTTGACAAACCACCCGCCGCCCCAAAGAATGAAGTCAATGGAACCGCATGGAGAAGGTGCGCTGTACGAGCTGTTCGCAGGACCGGTGTTTCTATCGGCCTTCTTCAGCTGGTTTCTCGCCCAGGTATTGAAAGCCGTTATCGAGACGCTGCGGAGCCGGACCTCGGGTTCGAAAGACGTGGCGCAGACCATATTCTGGAAGACCGGCGGCATGCCCTCGAGTCATGCCTCCCTGGTGACCTCCCTGGCGACCTCGATGGGGTTCGAGTACGGACTGTCTTCACCGTTGTTTACTCTGTCGCTCTTCTATGGGATACTCATTATACGTGATGCCCTGGGTGTCCGTCGGGCTGCGGGTTCGCAGGCACAGGCGCTCAACCGGCTCGGGCTCGAGCTTCGGGACAAGGTGGGTATCCGCTTCAGAGCCGTGCGGGAGATCAACGGACACACCCCTGCCGAGGTTTCGGTCGGCGTGCTGCTCGGGTTCTTCATCGCCACCGGTTTCAGCCTGCTGTAGCGAGCCCAATGAATCGTCACGGTTTTGACTGGCGCGGCCCGACCCTGATCGGGTGTATGCTTCTCATTTATTTCTCCTCCTCCACGGCCTTCCTTCTGTTCATGCCGCAGACGCAAAGCAGCAACTCGCCGACCTGGAGCGGGTTCTACAGCCTCCTCGTTCCGCGTTCCGAAGAGCGCCCCGGCCTGGTTCCCGCCCTCCGCGCAGAGGGATTCGAAGACGTCCTGAGCCGGGGGACGGTAACCGTACGCATTTCCGACTTCAGCGGCCTCGAGGAGGTCGCCCTCACCGATCTCGACGAGCGACTTGCGCCGATGGACCCGCGGTGGGATCCCTTTCTGCGCGAACTGCCCGAGCTTTTCAGCGGCGGGCCCGGCGGTCGGTATAAGATCCTCTACCTCCGCTCGGGGGCTCCCATCGGCGAGGTCCGCAGGCGCGTCCGGGATGCCGTAGAGGCCGCGGGCGGGATCGCCGGCTGGGAACTGGCGGAGTCTCGGAGCCCGGTGCGAGTCGTCTATCTCCTGGGGTTCGCGGCCGTCGTCGCCGCTGTGCTCATTCTCTCCGGGCGTACCCGCCGAGCGGCTGCAGCCGGCGCGGTGCCCTGGCTCGGGACCGTCGCCTGGGGAGGCGGCGGGACCTTCGTTGCCGCCGCCCTCGTCTATTTCGCCTGGGTGATGTTTGCCGACAGCGGTCGACGCTACCTCGATCACCGCCTGCAGTACGGGAACTGGCAGGCAGGACGCCGGGAGCTGCGGCACAGCGCGCTCGTGCTTGCCGCAACCTGGGCGATCGTCCTCGGCGTCCACCCCGCGGGGAGCATCGAGGTGCTCCTGCCGATTCTCATTTCCAGCCTCGGGCTGGCAGCCTGGAGCGGGCTCTCGGTTGCGGTGGCCGTGTTCAAGCGACGCGGGCAGGATCACCGCCTGTTCGTGCCGGTTACCCTTCGCGCACAGCCTGCGGCCATTTCCGCGGTGTCCCGCTACGCCACCACCGCGGCGTGGGTCGCCCTGTTCGTGGTGGCCGCGCCGTTCGCTGCCGCACTCCTGCCGCAGAGCAGCGTCCCGGACATCCCGCGGCCGATGCCCGTTGCCGACGCCGGGGAGATGAACCTCGAGACACTCAACGCGCTGGAGGTTTCCGGCGACACGAGGACGGTAAACATCGCCGACTATGTCGCCCATCGCGCCTATCAGGAGGGCTTCGTGTACGGGGGAAGCTACGGCGTGCCGGCCCCCGGCTCGACGCTGACGCTGTCGCGCTTTCGCGAGGAGGGGGAGCGTACGGTGCGAGAAGAGGAGGTAATGCTGCGCTACGATCGCGCCTGGCTCGACCGAGTTCTCGTCGGGAATGAGACCGGAATCGGCGCCCTTCTCAGCAATGGAGGCGTGCCCTCGGGGGTTGTGCGAACCTCCGAACCGGGGGTATACTCCTCCGGTACACACCCGGCGCGTTACAGTCTACAAGCGCTGCTAGCGTTTTCACCATTCCTCTTTCTCAGTATCCGGGTTTTGATCACGGCAGGGAGTACTGCGCCTACACCCGTGCTTAAACGCAAGAGGCAGGCAGCATGATCGGACGCAAGACCTTCCCCCGCGGGGGAGTTCATCCATACGAGCGCAAGTCGCTCTCCGAACATAAGCGAATCTGGAACGCGGCGGTCCCCTCCGAGTGCATCGTGCCGCTGCAGCAGCACATCGGCAAGCCGGCGGAGGCCCAGGTCGGCCCCGGCGACGAGGTCCGCGAAGGCCGGCTGATCGGCAAGGCGTCCGGTTTCGTAAGTGCGAGCGTCCACTCACCGATCCCCGGGGTGGTGCGAGAGCTCCGCGAGGTCTATCTTGCGAACGGCCTTGCCACCACCGCCGTCGTCATTGATCTCCAGGGTGAGTTCGACCGCCTCGGCAAGCAGCAGATGGCCGCCGAATGGCGCGACCGTGACGTGAAGTCCCTCCTGACCTCGATCCGAAAGAACGGTGTCGTCGGTATGGGCGGTGCAACCTTCCCGACCCATGTCAAATACACCCTTCCGCAGGGCAAGACCTGCGACTGGATGATCCTCAACGGCGTAGAGTGCGAGCCCTACCTCACGGCAGACCACCGGTTGATGCTTGAAATGACCGACCAGGTCATCGAGGGCCTCGAAATCGCGGCACGCATTCTCGACGTCGAACATGTTGCGATTGGCATCGAGGAGAACAAGCCGGACGTCATCGAGGAGATTCGGTCGCGCGTCAAGGAGCGGAGACTCGACTTCCGGGTGGTGATCCTGGAAACCAAGTACCCCCAGGGCGGCGAGAAACAACTGATCAAGGCGATCACCGATCGCGAGGTTCCCTCCGGCGGGCTGCCGATCGATGTCGGCTGCATGGTATCCAACGCAGGCACCCTGAACGCGGTATACGAGGCGGTCGTCTTCGACAAGCCGCTCATGGAACGTGTGGTGAGTGTGACCGGCGGGGCGGTGCGCGAACCCGGCAACCTCAAGGCGCGCATCGGGACCACCTTTGGTGAGCTCATCGAAGAGTGCGGCGGCCTCGCGGAGATCCCGCAGAAGGTGGTTGCCGGCGGACCGATGACCGGCTTCGCCGTCTACGACCTCGACATGCCCCTCATCAAGGGGACCTCGGGTATCCTCGCGCTCACCGCGCGGGAGGTCAACGAGGCGCCGCGGACGCCCTGCATCAACTGCGGTCGGTGCATCGCAGCCTGTCCGATGGGTCTGCAGCCAACGGCGCTGTTCAAGTACATAGATCACGAAGAGTACGAGCCGGCGCGCGCGCTCGGCCTCAGCGACTGCATCGAGTGCGGGGCCTGCAGCTACGTCTGCCCGGCGCATATCCCGCTCGTACAGGGCATGCGCATCGGCAAGCGGATTGCCCGGAAGAAAGGTTGATCGATGAGTACGCAGGTACCACCTGATCAGCAGATCGACAAGGATGCGCTGCGCGAGCAGCTCGTCATCACGAGCTCGCCGCAGTTTCACGATGAGGCCTCGACGGCGCGCATCATGTGGTCCGTCAGCGCCTGTCTCCTGCCTGCGGCTGCATGGGGCATCTACGTTTTCGGACTTTCAGCGCTCTGGGTGATGCTCGCTTCCACCGTGGCGGCCGCCGGGACCGAGTACGTCATCGCGACATGGATGGGCCGGGGGAACACCCTCCACGACGGAAGCGCCGTCCTCACGGGTTTTCTGGTGGGTCTCAACATGCCTCCCGTGATACCGGCCTATATCCCGATCATCGGCTCCGTATTTGCCATCGCCGTGGTCAAGTGGACCTTCGGCGGGCTCGGCAACAACTGGATGAACCCCGCGCTTGCCGGCCGTGTGTTCGTGTTCTTCTCCTGGACGGGTCACATGACCTCCTGGAAAATGCCGGCGACACTGCCCGCCACCGACGCACAGAGTGGCGCCACCATCCTCGGTGCGGTGAAGTCGGGCATCATCGAGACCGGCGGCGCGGTCGGCAACCCCAATCGCTACCTTGACCGCATCGGTTTCCCGCGAAGCGACCTCGACACCGGCATCACGAGCTGGCTGAACGACGCGATTCTCGGTCCGCTGGGCATCAGTATGCCGGGCGGCTACGTCGACCCTTTCATCGGGAACGTGCCCGGCTCCATTGGTGAGGTCTCCGCCCTTCTTCTGCTGCTCGGTACCATCTATCTCTTTCAGAAGCGCATCATCACCTGGGAGATCCCCGCTGCCTATTTTGGCAGCTTCGCCGTGCTGACCTGGCTTTTCGGGGGGCTGCCGCTGGGCACGGGACTGTTCACCGGCGACGTGCTCTTTCATGCCTTCGCCGGCGGGCTGATTCTGGGAATGTTTTACATGGCGACGGACATGGTGAGCTCTCCGACGACGTCGAAGGGGATGATCATCTACGGCGCGGGTGCGGGCTTCCTCACCTTTCTCATCCGGGTCTACGGCTCCTTCCCCGAAGGTGTCTCCCTTGCGATCATCCTCATGAACATCACCGCACCCATGATCAACCGGTATACCCAGCCGAGTATCTTCGGCAAAGCCGGCGCGGAAGAGGAAGCGTGATGCAGAAACTCGTCGAAATCGGTGGCCGTCTGGCGATTATCTGTACTGTTGCCGCTCTGGTGCTCGCGCTCGTCAATGCGGTCACTGCGCCGGTCATCGCGGAGAACCGGCAGGAGGCGCTCGACGCGGCGCTGCAGCAGATCGTCGGCGATGCGGAGGTCGGTGACCGCATCCCCGTCGGCGGGGAGGAGAGCGAGATCGTGCGCGCCTACTACCCCGTGGGCACATCGGGACCGCCGGCCACGCGCTACGTGGTTGAGCTTCTCGGCTCCGGATACGGCGGTGAGATGCAGCTCCTTGCCGGTATCGCCGCCGACGGGGAGGTTTTTTCCGCGGTGCTCATGCAGAACTCCGAGACACCCGGTCTCGGCAAGGAAGCCGAGCGTCCCGGGTACATGGAGGGTAAGTTCATCGGCAAAGGTGATGAGGAGCCGATTCCCGCCACGAAGAGCGACCTGCCGCCGGAGGAAGCCGAGGCGGTATCCGGCTCGACGGTAACCTTCATGGGCATTGCCGACGCCCTGCGGGCAGGCTCAAGGTTCGTGAAAGAGAGGCTGTAGTGATGCTCGACGAGTTCAACAAGGGGATATTCCGGGAGAATCCCGTATTCGTGATGGCCCTCGGGCTCTGTCCCGCCCTCGCGGTGTCCGGGCAGGTGGTCAATGCCCTCGGTATGGGGGCGGCCGTGTTGTTCGTGCTCCTCAGCGCGAACGTGTTCGTTTCGCTTCTGAAGGACTTCATACCGCCGAAGGTCCGCATTCCCGCGTATATCGTCATCATTGCGAGCTTCGTGACCATCGTCGATCTGACGATGCAGGCCTACCTCCCGGCGCTCTCGGCGTCACTTGGCGTGTTCGTCCAGCTCATCGTGGTGAACTGCATCATCCTCGGGCGCGCCGAGGCCTTCGCGAGCAGGAGTACGACGGCGAGCTCGGCGGTCGATGCCCTCGGCATGGCGGTGGGCTTTACGATCGGGCTCACGGCCATCGCGCTCGTGCGCGAGGTGCTCGGGGCCGGTACCATCACGCTGTTTCCCCTCGGCGCGTTCAACGGCACGATCAACATCCCGGGTATCGTCGACTCGCCCGCCCGCGTCATGGCGCTGCCCGCCGGCGCGCTCCTCGCCATCGGCTTCCTGATGGCCGGATTCAACGCACTGAAGGCGAAGCTGGATGCCCGAGAGGCCCGCCGCCGGGCCGCCGCCGGGTCCGAGCCCGAGGCGGCATAGGAGGACGGTATGAGCTACGTCGGCATCATCATAACCTACGTGTTCGTCAGCAACTTCATCCTGACGCAGTTTCTCGGCCTCTGCCCCTTCATCGGTGTGTCGAAGAAGGTTGAGTCGGCTATCGGGATGGGAATGGCGGTTACCTTCGTGATGTCCATGGCATCCATTACCACATGGGCCATCTACCGGTTGCTTCTCGTGCCCCTGGGCATTCAGTTTCTGCAGACCGTCACCTTCATCCTGGTCATTGCGACCCTCGTACAGCTCGTGGAGATGGTCGTGCAGAAGGTCTCCCCGCCGCTCTACAAGGCTCTCGGGATTTACCTGCCGCTGATTACTACGAACTGCGCGATCCTCGGAATCGCGCTCATTGCCGTGCGCAACGAGTACGGTCCGCTGGAGAGCTTCGTGGCGGGCTTTTCGGCCGGACTCGGTTTCATGCTGGCCCTGCTTCTGATGTCGACGCTGCGCGAGAAGCTCGAGAGCGAGTGGGTGCCGAAGCACTTCCGCGGCGCGCCGATCGCCTTTGTGACCGGTGGGCTGATGGCGCTTGCATTCATGGCATTCGACAAGGCGCTACTGACCAACCTCATCGGCTGAGAATAAGGAGCTCGAGAGCTTATGGCTATGACGATTCTGTACGCGCTTCTGGTGGTCGGCTTTCTCGGCGCCCTCTTCGGGTTCGGGCTTGCCTTTGCGTCGAATGCGCTCGCGGTGAAGAAGGACGAGCGCGTCGAGGCGGTCGAAAAAGCTCTGCCGGGCCTCAATTGCGGTGCCTGCGGGTATGCGGGCTGCGGCGCCTACGCCGAGGCTATCGTGAATCAGGGCGAGAAGCTCACCCTCTGCGGACCCGGAGGAAACGACGCCGCGGCGGCGATTGCGAAGATCATGGGGAAGGACATCGATCTCTCGGCGGAGAAAATGGTTGCCCAGGTGCACTGTCGCGGCGGCCGGGATGTGTCGAGCTACGAGTTCAACTATCAGGGGATGGAGGACTGCACGGCGCTCCACCTCCTCTACGGCGGCGATAAGGTGTGCAAGGAAGGTTGCCTGGGCCTCGGGTCCTGCATTCGCGTCTGCCCCGTGGATGCGATAGACTATGACGAGGACGGCAAGGTCCGGGTGGACAAGGACGTGTGCATTTCCTGCGGAAAATGCATCGAGATCTGTCCGACCGGCGTGATCAAATGGGTGCCGTACTCGGCCGACTATATCGTCGCGTGCAACAATACCGACACGGGCAAGAATGTGAGAAAATACTGCTCGGTCGGCTGCATCGCCTGTAAGCTCTGCGAGAAGAAATCGCCCGAGGGCGGATACGTGGTGGAGAACAACCTTTCCAGGATCGACTACAGCCGGACGGGAGACCGATCCCCGGGGGCGGAGAAATGTCCGCCAAAGTGCATCATTCAGGTCGGCGAAACTTTACAAAGCACAGCAGCCCACGTAGAATCCCAACATGCTTCCGACGGTGACCAGGCTGTAGCCGTCGGTGAGCAGCCCGATCGGGATTCGAATGAAAAAAATTAAGCTGATTTTTGGTACGACAAACAGTCAGCCTGTCGGTGCTACCGATGAGGAAATCGAGGCCGTCTACCAGAAGTCCTACAAGCCATTCATTCGCGCGCTCTACAACGCGCCACACGTGCGGGCAACACTTCACTACTCGGGACGACTCCTGCAGTGGCTGGAACGACACCATTCGGAGTTCATCGACGTGCTCTCCGAGCTCGTCGGGCGCAAGCAGGTCGAGCTTCTCGGCGGCGGCTTCTACGAGCCGATCTTCCCGCTCATCCCGCGGGCCGACCGTCTCGGGCAGATCGAACGACTGACCACCTACCTGCGAAAACTCTTCGGCAAGCGGCCCCGGGGTTTGTGGGTCACCAGGCAGGTCTGGGATCCCATGCTGCCCTCACTGCTGAAGACGAGCGGAATGGAGTATACGTTCCTCAGCGACTATCAGTTCATCGCCGGCGGCATACCTGCGGATCCCGTCCACAATCCGTGCATCACCGAGGACGAGGGTAAGATGATCATCGTCTTTCCCATTGCGAGCGAGCTGCGAACAGCCTGCAACGAAGGGCGTGTCGACGGCATCCGCGGGTATCTGAGCGATGTGGCGACCGAGGACGAGGACCGCGTGGTCTCTCTGCTCTGTCCGGGTGAGTTACTGCAGCCGGGGACGGACGAAGAGCATGGCTTCGACGAGACACTGATCCGCGGCCTTTTTGCCCTGCTCGAGGACGAATCCTCCTGGGCCATGACGGTAACCCCCACCCGCTATCTCAAGAAAGCCTCTCCGCGGGTCCGAGGCTACTTCCCCCAGGCCGCGTTCGACCCGGACTCCCTCGGACGGAGTCGAGCCGCCGCGCACGATGCCTCGGTGGAAGCCCGCGCCGACGGCTATCTGCCCGGCACGTCGTTCCGCACCCTTCTCACGCGCCATGCCGAGAGCAATCTGATGTACGCGAAGATGCACTACATCCACATCCTCGTGAATCAGATCCGCGGGGACAAGTACCGCAAGCAGCTCGCCCGCGAAGAGCTGTGGAGGGGGCAGTGCAGTTCCGCGTACTGGGCCGGCGGAATCGGCGGCGGGCTCTACTCGAACCGCCTGCGGAAGAATGTCTATTCCTCTCTGATCGAGGCCGAGAAGGTCACCCGTGAGAAGGGCATCTTCAGCCCCTCCATCATCACCGTGGACTTCGACATGGACGGCCTCTCGGAGTTTCTCTACCAGGGCCAGGAGCTCAACGCCTACGTGCACAAGCAGGGTGGCGTGGTCTTCGAGCTCGACTACCTGCCGTCTCCCTGGAACTACGGTGATTCTCTCTCCGCCGACATCGGAACGTCGCCGCCGTCGGGCCGCAACCGCCTGCCCTATACGCGCAACCTCTTCGTGGATCATTTCTTCGAGCCTGACCGAGCCGTTCCCCTTGGTTCCGGCGACGCGGGTTCGGATGAGAATGAGGCAAGCGACCGCGAGCTCGGCGACTTCGTTACACGCCTATACGCGGTTCGGCAGCTCAGCAAGGACGGGCACCGCATCCATTTTGCGGCGCTCGGACGGGTCCGGACCGGAGAGGCCGATGTGCCGGTGGAGGTCTACAAGGAGTACGCGTTCGAGGGCGCAACGCTCCATGTCACCTATCACGTGAGAAATCGTGGCGAGGAGCATCTGCGCACCGGTTTCGGTTCGGAGATCAACCTTTCGCTCGGCGCCAACGACGGTGAGGCAGCCCACATCCTTGCGGGAGGCGGCTCCGGTGCAACCATTTCCGCGGAGACCGCCGATTCCATAGACGGCGTCGACCGTGTCAGGGTCTACGATCTCGCCCGGGACGTGACGCTGCAGCTGCGCTACGGCGACCCGGCGTTCCTCAGCGTGGCGCCGGTCTGCGTCGGCAGCGACGACCGGCCGGCGAGCTATCAGAGCTCCTGCCTGTTCCCCCAGTGGCAGCTCGATCTCGCAGCCGGCGGGGAGTGGACGCAGAAGTTGAGCCTCTCTCTCGTGGCGGAATGATCCCCGCAGAATGATCGATATTCTCGGTATCGACTGCGCGACCGACCCCCGAAACACCGGTATCGCTCACGCGACACTCGAAGTCGGCTCTCACGGGGCCGCTGCCGGCAGCGGGGGTGGCGGCACGGCCGGCCCCGCAGGCGGCCCCGAGACCCGCGGACCCGACACCTCGAAGCCGGTCCTGCGCTATCTTGCCTCCGGCACTGCTGCGACCTCGACCGCCGAAACCCTCGCGGGGCTTCTCACCCCGGGGCGTCCGGCCCTTATCGGCCTCGACGCGCCGCTCGGCTGGCCTGCCGCCATGGGGCGGGTGCTCTCCGGACATCGGGCGGGCGAGTCCGTGGGCCTTCCGGCAAATGAGCTCTTCCGCCGCCACACCGACCGGGTCGTCCGTGAGCGCATCGGAAAGCAGCCCCTCGACGTCGGCGCCGACCGGATTGCGCGGACCGCCGTGGCGGCCCTGGATCTTCTTGCCGAGCTGCGGCGGCTGACGGGGCGAGCCCTGCCGGTGGCAACGCGCGGAACGCCGCCGGCGCCGCCGGTGCCGGCAACACGGCCGGCCTCGGCTCCGCCCGGCGACGCGAGCGGGACCGCAGAGGGGCCGCTCACCCCCGACGCCGCCCTGGAGGTCTATCCGGCCGGCAGGCTCATCGCCCTGCGCGGTGAGGGGTACCGTCGCGGTTACCGTGGGTCGGGACAGGCGGCCGAGGACATCCGGCGTGCCATGCTCCGCGATCTCGAAGCTGAGGTCCGCTACGAGGCCGACGCAGAGTCTGCAGTGGCCGACGTGGATCTTCTCGATGCCATCATCTGCGTCTGTGCCGTTGTGGATGTTCTGCGCGGGCACTGCACCCCGCCCGAGGCGCTCGGTCTGCCGCTCGATGAGATCGATCGCGAGGGATGGATCTGGCTACCGCTCAGCCTGCCGCGCGGCGGCTCTTAGCCGGAGGTGTCGCCGGAGGTGTCGCCGCCGCTCGCCTCGGCCGCCAGGTTCGAGAGAATGCGGTCGATCCAGCGGCGGGTTTCGAGGTAGTAGTCATCCTGCGCGAGTAGAAACTCGAGAAATGCCGTGCGGGGACGATCGGTGAAGTAGTAGGCCTGTGCGAGGTAGAAGTGCGCCCGCGAGGCGACCCGCGGGGGCAGGGAGGTCGAGAGCAGGTTTTCCAGAAGCATCTCCGCCTCCTGCCAGTTGCCGGCATCGAAGGCTCCCGTCGCGATCGTGGAGAGGGCGTAGGCAGGCCCTTTCTCTGCGGTGCTGCGGTCCTCCCGGAGGACGACCGGCTCGAGCGGCTCCACCTGCGGTTCCGGGAGGCTCTCGAGAATACCGTTGACCGCGGCTTCCGTTTCCGCGTCCAGGGGCAGCCGCGGCTGCATCGCCACCGGGTTCTGCGGCAGCTGTGCGTCGCCGTCCTCGAGGGGCTCTGAAATGCGCAGGAAGGGGAGCGGGTTGCGCGAGCGCGGCCCGCCTTCGAACGGCGGAAGGGTGACCCGGGTCGTCGTCAGGGGGATCTCGACCGGTTCAGCGGTTACGGTGACCCCCGGCTCGAACCGCGGTTCGCCCTCTGCGAGGGACTCGGCGGGGAAGGCGCCGTAGTAGTAGCCGATGCCCGGGACGGGGAAGTCGGTGACGGGCGATTCCTCGGCGGCGAGCTCGGTGACACGTGTAGCCCGGGCCAGCGCGTCGGTGGAGTCGAGCGGTCGTGCGCTGCGGAAGAGCACCAGGCGGCGGTCCGACGGGGCGGCATCGATCTCGACCCGCACTTCGTCGGCACTGCGCTCGGCGGCTATCGCGCGCACCTCGGTGCGCACCTCTTCGGGCTCGAAGGTCTCGGTGATTCTCACCGCCTCGGTGGTTCGGTTGCGAAAGGGGATGAGCACGCGGTAGACGCTGCCCGCTCCGGTTTCGGCGACGACCGCGTAGTGATAACTGCCGGGCTCCGGTCGGTCGAGATAGGTCTCTGTGCCCGCTTCGACCGCCTCGAGCAGCGTCGCGTCTGCGAGGGTGTCCGCGGTGATTTCCTCGGTATGGCGATAGACGCGGTAGCCCGCAACATCGGCCGCGGCATCCCGCCACGTCAGTCGCACCTCCGGATCGCGAACGGCTACACGCAGCCTCGATGGAAATGGTGCGAACACCCCGCCGTCCTGAGCCCTCGCCGGCGGCATGACGGCGATCGACGACAGTGCGAGAAACAGAACTGCAAGAGAGAACGCACGACGGCTCATCACTCTCACTATAATCGGCGGTGATTCGTCCTGTCTATAGAGCCGACGCGCAGGAGGGACTGATGGACCGGGCGGGGGCGGAGCCTCAGCACCGCCCCCGTCAGCGGCCATTCGGGCTGTAATCAGCCGCCACGCGAGGTGCTGCTCGCGTCGCTACGCGGGCTGCTTCTATTTGAAGAAGATCATCACCTTCGGGTCAATGACGCGGAAGCTGAATGACTCGGTGAAAAAGAGCTTCACCGAATCGCTCGTGTGCGAGTCGTAACCGATCGACAGATCCTGCCCGAGCACGAGCTCGAGATCGCCACCGCGCACCGACACCAGCATCGACTGATCGATGAAGGGACTGAAGATCACGGGACCGTTGAGGATGTATTCGACGTGGTGCTTCAGCGGGCGGCCGTTGACGGCGCTGAGGAGATGGTTCCACACCGGCTCGGTGACGATCAGCGCATAGGGGCCCTCGATCATCGACTTGCGCAGCTGGGTGACCGCCGAAGCGACCCCGGGAATCATGTTGGTCATGTCCTTCCCGAACTGCACCTCCTCATGCTTGCTCGCGTCCTTAAGGGCGGGGATGCCGGTTTCGGCGAGGCCCTTGTAGACAGCCTCCTCCTCGAACCGAGCCGCCTCCCATGCCGCCGTCTCGAGCGGCTCGAGGTCGATGTCCCGGGCACCACGCGAGATGTTGTCAAGCTCCCACAGGCTCAACTCGAAGGGTACACGCACTTCGAGCATCGGAAGCGTGCGCGTAACGCCGTAGCGGGCGCCTGACGCCGGCTGCGAGCCCGGCATCTCGAGCCGTCCGGTCGGAACGGCGGAGTATTCGATACCCCGCGGGCCGACCACGTCGGCAAATCGGCGCACCGAAAGTGTGGTCTCGAAACACTGTCGTGCCGTTGAATCTATCTCATCCCATGCCGCCTCGGAGATGGGCGCCATTGAGCGACGAAGTATACTCACTACTCTCCTCCCCTGGATTTCAGACTGCCGATACCGAGGTCGGAGTCCTCGCTGCCGCCACTCTCCCCACCTTCGGCCTCCTCCTCGATCTCGAGAAGATTGCCCTGGGTGAAGAGGTAGGTGCGCAGCGCATCGTCCCACCCGTCCATATTGCGGCGAAGCCACTCGAGTGTCATGGCCGCGTGTTCCATTTCCTCATCACGGTTGTGTTGGAGTATCTCGCGCACGGTGGGGTCGCTCGATGCGGCCATGCGCTGGTTGTACCAGTCGACCGCCTCGACCTCCTCGCGAAGACTGTGAAGCACCCGAACCTGATCCCGGTGCAACGCGGATAGCTCCGCAGTAGGTTCATGATAATCGCTCATCTCGTTCTCCTTTTCGTGCCTTTGTCTTTTGAGCGTACCCGTTCAATATAATCCCGGCGACGGGCCACATGGAAGGGATAAAGCAGGAACGATTCTTAATTTCGTCGGACCGACGCGGCCCGACGCGGCCCGACGCCCGCCCGGTGGCAACTCGGCCCGAAATTCGCTATATTGCGGGACGAACCCCACGTACACCGGGAGGCACACTATGCTGCAAGAACTACAGGCTCCTATCGAGGAGCTGAAAGAGAATATCCTCGACACCTGGAGGCGTCTTTGACTCCGACCGAATGACAGAGGAGATCGAGACGCTGGAACAGAAGACCGCGGCACCGGAGTTCTGGAACGACCGCGAAAACGCCGAGCGGACTATGTCGGAGCTCAAGCGGCTTCGCGACCGATACGAGCCGTGGCGCGACCTCGTTGCCGAGCTCGAGGACCTGGAAGGGCTCTACAGCCTCGCCGTGGAGGAGGGCGATCCCTCCTTCGAGGCCGACATCCGACGGACACTGACGGACCTTCAACGCCGCTATGAGAAACTGCGCATCCTCGAGCTTCTCGGCGATGAGCTGGATGCAAACCCGGCCTTCCTTACGATTCACTCGGGGGCCGGCGGCACCGAAGCCTGCGACTGGGTCAGCATGCTGCTGCGGATGTACCAGCGATGGACGGAGCGGCGTGAGTTCAAGACGCGCATCCTCGACCTCCAGGAGGCCGAGGGCGGCATAAAGTCGGTGACGCTTCAGGTTGACGGCAGCTATGCCTACGGATATCTCAAGGCGGAGTCCGGAATTCATCGCCTGGTCCGCATCTCGCCCTTCGATTCCGGCGGGCGCCGCCACACATCCTTTGCGTCGGTTTACGTCTCGCCCGTCATCGAGGAAGACATAGAGGTCGATGTGAAGCCGGACGACATCCGCGTGGACACTTATCGCGCCAGCGGGGCCGGAGGTCAGCACGTCAACAAGACCGATTCTGCAGTACGCATCACCCATCTGGAGACCGGTATCGTGGTGCAATGTCAGAATGAGCGCAGCCAGCACAAGAATCGCGCGACCGCGATGAAGGTCCTGAAGTCGAGGCTCTACGAGCATTATCGTGCCGAGCAGGAGAAGGAGCAGCAGGAGTCGGCCATGGAGAAGAGAGACATCTCCTGGGGCAACCAGATCCGCTCCTACGTGTTCCATCCCTATAACATGGTCAAGGACCACAGAACCAAGAGGGAGGTCGGGAACGTGCAGGCGGTCATGGACGGCGATATCGACGGGTTCATCGAAGAGTACCTTCGATACATGTGGGCGCAGCGCACGGCAGACGCGACGTAACTCATGTCGATCCGCGTTCTGGTCGTCGACGACCTTCCGATGATGCGCGCAGCGATCCGCAAGGCGCTGTCACACGACGCCTTCCTCATCGTCGGTGAGGCGGAGAACGGCCGCGACGGCGTCCTCGCCTATGCCGAGAAGCGCCCCGACGTGGTGCTGCTCGACATCGCCATGCCGGTCATGGACGGTATCACCGCCCTCGAGAAACTGCTGGTGGTTGACCCGGGCGCGAAGGTCGTCATGTGCAGCGCCCTCGGCGAGAAGGAGATGGTGATGCAGGCGCTGCGGCGGGGGGCGCGGGAGTTCGTGGTCAAACCCTTTACCACCGAGCGCCTGGTATCGGCGGTGTCGAAAGTTGCGCGTTCACATGCCTCGTAAACGATCAGCTACAGCCGGGCGTCTCATGGTGGTCATGTTTGTGATGTGCGCGGGCGTGTTGCTCCTGGTGGGCGCGGCCACGGCGTCAGCTTCCGGCCGCGCGGAGTCCGCCGTGGAGGTCGAGATCCCTGAGGACGAGCGTGATGAGTATCTCGTCGGTTTTCAGGTCTTCTCCGGCGGGG
>JAAAOH010000313.1 GCA_009908925.1 Spirochaetota bacterium
TATCGAGTTCGGCGCGGAACCGTGAGAGCCCGCGCAGGATGCGAAGGTTATCGGCGATCGTCTTGCCGAACCCGATGCCGGGGTCACAGATGATGCGGTCCCGGGCGATGCCCGCATCCATCGCCACCGCGATACGCTCGCGCAGCACCTCTAGAATATCGGCAACGGTGTCCTCGTAGTGAGGGCGCCGCTGCATCGTCTTGGGCGTGCCCTGCATGTGCATGAGCACCACCGGCACGCCGCGGGCGGCAACGACGGCGGCAAGCTCCGCATCATCGCGCAGGCCCGAGACATCGTTTACGAGATCGGCCCCGGCGGCGAGCGCCGCCCCGGCAACCGCCGCCTTTCGGGTGTCGACCGAGATCGGAATACCGCTCTCCGCGCGAATGGCCTCGATGACCGGCACCACACGCTCGCGTTCCTCATCGGCTCCCACGGGATCACTTCCCGGGCGGGTCGACTCCCCGCCGATATCGAGGATGTCGGCGCCCTCTGCGATCATGCGACGGGCGGCGGTGACGGCCGCCTCGCGGGTCTCGCGCCTGCTTCCGGGATAGAACGAGTCGGGCGTACAATTGACAATACCCATGACGAGCGGTCGCTCGCCATGGGTCAATGTGCGCTCAGAGTCGAGCCGTATCGGTCTGTACGAGATTTGCCGACCGGACACCGCTAATTCCCGTGAATATACCACGTTATGGCGATGACCTTCAATCCGGCACTCCGGGATGGTTCCGGTCGTGCGGAGAGCAGGAGGATATTACTTCCTCTTCTTGTGTCGGTTCTTGCGAAGCTTCTTCTTACGCTTGTGCGTAGCGATCTTCTTGCGCTTCCGTTTTCTTCCGCAAGGCACGGGCACATCTCTCCTTTGAAGTAGAGTCGAGCTGGTTGAATGGTCCCTGAAGGATTTCTACCAACCGGTGGACGCTAACAGTACTAGGCCGACGCCCGACGTGTCAAGCAGCGCCCGCGGCGAGCTCATCGAGGGCTGCCTCGTCGCCCGCCTCGATCCAGCGCACTCCCGGCAGCCTGCGGAAGAAGGTCATCTGGCGCCTGGCGTAGTTCCGCGTACCGCGCACGATCTCCTCCGCCACCTCGGCACGTCGGTCTTCGCCGAGGGAGGCGAAGGCGCAGGCCACATCACCCGCCACCGAGAAGAACTCCCGGTAGCCGATGCCCCGAAGCCCCGGAGACTGCGGCCCGTATCCCAGGCGGCAGACAGCCTCCACCTCCGCGGGGAGCCCCGCCGCCATCATGGCGCCAACACGCTTCTCGATACGAGGGCCGAGCTCGCCTCTCTCACGCCACAGGCCGACGAGCATCACGTCGAAATCCTCCCGCGGCATCTGCGGGACATCGAAGCTCGAGAGGGGCCGCCCGGAGATCTCGTAGACCTCGAGGGCCCGGAGGATACGGTAGGTGTCGTTCTCCGATATGCGCCCGGCGGTCTCGGGGTCGACACGCTCGAGCTCGGCGTAGAGGGTCTCCGCCCCCTCGGCCTCGAGTCGTGCGCGAATGCGGGCGCGTGAGTCGGGTGTTCCCTTCGGGGTGCCCGGCAGGCCGAAGACGAAGTTCCGGATGTAGAAGCCCGTGCCGCCTGCGATGATCGGAAGGCGCCCGCGCGCGGCAATCTTGGGCACCAGCGCCTCTGCCGCGGCTACGAACTCGCCTGCGTGATACTGTTCGTCGGGATCCTTGATGTCTATGAGGTGATGGGGGAGCGCCGCACGCTCTGCGGGGTCGGGTTTGGCGGTTCCGATGTCGAGGTGGCGATAGACCTGCATGGAGTCCGCACTGATGACCTCCGCGCGGCCGGCAAACCGGCTCAAGAGCACGTCGGTCTTTCCGGCGGCGGTCGGGCCGAAGAGGCACAGAACGCGGGGCCGGGGCACGTCTATTCCTCGATCTGGTACTGAACCTTTCGTGTGAGAATCTGCTTGATGGCGGTCGAGACGACCTTGCCCTGGTTGGCATCGAGCTCCTCGTCACCGGTGACGGTAATCTGATAGGCGCGGCGTATGGATGCCGCGGTGAGCTCGTAGATATTCGAGTCCTCGTTTATGAGTTTGTCCATCGGGATGATCACGGAGAGGTCCTCCAGTTCGGTTCGTCGTATTTCCTGTGAATGTATCAACTTCCGGCGCGTTCGTAAAGAGCCGTCGAGGGTCCCCGCAGGGCCGGTGGTGCCGCATAAGCGCCGCGGCGCCATAAAAGCACTATATGTAGCGCTTTTTTTGATTTTTCACTTGAAATGAGCGCGATGAATCCGATACACTTCATAGCGGACTGAAAAAGTCAGCATTCGGGGCGCCGCGGCGTCTGATCACAAAACACCAGCAGGAGGGGCAGGGGTGAGTACTCAGCATGTCATAAAGAGAGATGGAACACGCGCGGGATTCG
Organism: Spirochaetota bacterium; assembly: GCA_009908925.1. GTDB lineage: Bacteria > Spirochaetota > Spirochaetia > DSM-27196 > PWMO01 > JAAAOH01. The sequence continues at coordinate 2,401 of JAAAOH010000313.1, forward strand.
ACGCGAGCCGCATTCGCGAGGCAATTGCAAAGGCGATGGAAGCGGCGGGCAGTGATCCCGCCGCCCTCGGGCTCGACGGTATCGTGGAGGAGATCATTGCCGAAATCGGGACGACCTTCGCCGACCGCTCGCCGGGTGTGGAGGAGATACAGGACATCGTCGAGCGCCGGCTCGTCGCCGGGGGGCTCTACGAGGTCTCCAAGAAGTACATCCTCTACCGCGAGCGAAGGCGCGAGGAGCGTGAGCGCGAGCAGGCCGAGCGCATCCGAAAGGCCGCCGAGGGGAGTCTCCAGGTTGCCAAGCGCGACGGGAGCTTCGAGCCCTTCGACGCCGCGAAGGTCCGCCGCACCCTCGAGCGGGCAGCGGCCCACGTCGAGGTGCCCGACCTCGCCCCGGTTATCGAGGAGTTCGAGCGAAGCCTCTTCGACGGCATCTCCGCGGCCCAGGTCCACCAGGCGCTCATCCTCGCCGCCACCGCGTTCGTGGAGCGGGACCCCTCCTACAACCGCCTTGCCGCGGGACTTCTCATGCAACAGCTGCGCCGCGACGTTTTCGGCGCCTCTCTCGCCGGTCGGGCAGCCGTGGGCGCGTACAAGGAGGCCTTCGTCTCCGGTATCCGCCGCGGTGTGGAGAACGGGCTCTTCGATGCCGGCCTCCTCGAGTTCGACCTCGACAGGCTTGCCGCCGCCATTCGCACCGAGCGCGATGAGCAGTTCACCTACCTCGGCCTCCAGACCCTCTACGAGCGCTACCTCGTAAAGGACCACGGACGCCT
>JAAAOH010000290.1 GCA_009908925.1 Spirochaetota bacterium
GATACGGCGTGTCTTCGAACATGGCAGGAATTTCAGCTGTCGGGGCCTGAGGCTCCGCATCATGGAGAACGCTCTACCGTACAATCGGGTGCTTGTTGCACCGGTCAGAAAAGCCGGGAATGCCGTGAAACGGAACAGGCTCCGGCGGGTGGGAAAAGAGGCGTACAGACGTCTCAAGTCCCGCCTGGACGGTGGTTTCGACCTTGCATTCGTGGTGTATCCCGGCGACTACAGCTTTTTCGAGCGGCTCGAACAATTCCAGCGCCTCCTCCGCGACGCCCGCGTGCTAAACGATGAGTAGGAGCTCACATGGATAAGAATACCCTCTACGCCGTAATCCTCTCGGTAGTCGTCATCACCGTCGGATTCATGGTGCAGAACATGCTCTACCCGCCGGAACCTGTTCCGCAGCAGGTACAGGAGCAGACCGAGGGCACGACACAGCCCGGTAGTACGGCACAGACGGAGGGTCAGCAGACTCCCGGCACCGATGAGACTTCCGAGCCCCAGCCGACAGGGGAGCCCGCACGCGAGCTTGCTGCCGGCGCAGTCGCACCGGTTCCCGAGGACGGCATCTCGGCTCAAACCCGCACCTACGGGAATGACGTGATCGATGTCACCTTCTCGCCCCGTGGAGCGAGCGTCACCTCCTTCCGGCTTCTCGAGCATCTCGCCGACGGTGAGCCAGTGGATATGATCTTCCGCGGCCGCGAGGATCAGGCCGCCTTCCGCCTACACTTCGGGGGCCCGGACAGTGAGGCCGATACCGCGCTCTATCACTATCGCGATACCACCGACCCGAATACCGTGGAGTTCTACCGGGACTTCTACGTGGTGGGCAACGAAGCAGAACCCTTTCGCGTCATTAAGCGCTACAACTTCCAGCCCGGCGAGTACCTCTTCGAGGTCGAGGTGGAGATCGAGAACAGCGTCAATGCGTTCATTCCGTTGAACTTCGACGGTACGGCCTATACGCTCGAGTTCGGTCCCCAGATCGGCCCCGAGTTCCAGGAGCTCGACCGACGCACCGAGTATCGCCGCTACTACACCTACTCCGACGGCGACCGCAACACCGTCCGCATGGGCCGCGGCGACCGTGAGACCATCACCGAGCAGATCGACTGGGCGTCGATTATCGGTAAGTACTTCAACGTGGTCGGCGTTCTCGACGCCGCGCAGTATACGACCGTCATGTCGGCCGTGCCCGAGCCGGGCCTCGACGACGCCTCGAAGATATTCTTCTCCCGCTCGACCATACAGAGCTCACGAAACACCGACACCTTCCGCTTTTTCATCGGCCCGAAGGTGGCACGTGTGCTCGAGAGCTACAACGATGTGGACGACAATGCCTGGGGAGTTCAGGGGCTCGACCTGCAGGAATCGATGGATACCCGATTTCTGCTCGGATGGCTCGAGAACCTGCTCAAGGCGATCCTCAACTTTATCGTCCGCTTCGTCCCCAACTACGGCATCGCAATCATCATCCTGACGATCCTCGTGAAGGCGCTGCTATTCCCGCTGACGCACAAGAGCTACGAGTCGACGGCGAAGATGCAGGAGCTCAGTCCGAAGATGCAGGAGGTTCGGGAGAAGTACAAGGACAACCCGCAGAAGATGAACGCCGAGATGGCGAACATGTATAAGAAGGAAGGAGTGAACCCGCTCGGCGGCTGTCTGCCGCTGATGCTGCAGCTTCCCTTCTTCATTGCCATGTTCGGTCTGTTCAACAATCACTTCGACCTGCGCGGGGCGACATTCATCCCCGGATGGATCAACGACCTCTCCGCCCCCGAGTCGATACTGAACTTCGGCAGTTTCACGTTGCCCATTCTCGGGTGGAACGACCTGCGCCTGCTGCCCATCCTTTTCGTGGGGACGCAGCTCATTACCAGCAAAATCATGCAGAACCCCGGCGCATCGACGCAGCAGATGCGCATGATCACCTACATGCTGCCGATCGTCTTTTTCTTCGTTCTCTACAACATGCCGTCGGGACTGCTGGTATACTGGATCGTGACCAATGTGCTCACGGCCGCGCAGCAGTACTTCAATAACCGCAAGAAACACAGGCATGCCTGATACAGGAGCAAGACTATGGTACAAGAGTTCGAAGGACGCACCGAGAAGGAGGCCATCGATCAGGCGATAGCCGACCTCGGTATAGAGCGCGATGAGTTCGACGTAGAGGTGCTGGACACCCAGAAGGCCGGCTTTCTCGGCATGGGAAAGAAGGTGAAGATCCGCGTTCATTACGATGGCGGTCCCGTGGCAGTCAGGAGCGGCGAGGCGGAGGACGACTTCGAGCATGCCCTTGTGGACTTCGTTCAGAACCTCACCGAGAAGATGGACTATCCCGCCGAGGTGCGCATTGCATACCGCGAGGACAACAAGATCGGGCTGCGGCTCGAGTCCCCGCACTCGAACATCCTTATCGGCCGTAAAGGGAAGAATCTCGACGCAATACAGTTGCTTGCAAACGTCGTTGCGGGTAAGCTGGATCATGACGACATCAAGGTGGTAGTGGATGCCGAGAACTACCGCAGTCGCCGGGAGGAGAGCCTGATTCGCCTCGCCCAGAAGGTCGGCGACGAGGTCAAGCGCTCGCACGGATCGAAGTTGCTCGAGCCGATGAACCCGTTCGAGCGGCGGCTCATTCACACCACTCTCAACGACGTGGCCGGCATTGCCACGCGAAGCGAGGGAGAGGGGCTCTACAAGCAGGTTCGGGTGTATTATCAGGGCGCGGGCGACCGATAAAGCCGCGCTTGTGGATAATCTGTGGAGAAACACGGTGAAAACGGGCCCGTTTGCGGACGGAACACGAGGTTTTTCCCTGAATCGAGCCGAGCGCCGGTTCCACAGTTCAAAAATCAGCCAAAATCCGGGCCTTTTCCGGCATTCGGTTGGCATGAGACCCGCATCCGAGCATGCACCCAAGAACGATCGGTGCGCGCTACTGTGTGGACTGCTTGTGGATAACTTCGGCATAAATACGACTAATCCATTGCTTTTAAAGGAAATAACCCACATTCTGTCTACCGTTCTGCGATACGCGAAGGAGACGCAAGATGGCGGAAGACCTCAGGCGAACGGCGCTATATTCATGGCATCGTGATCATGGCGCCCGAATGGGTCCCTTTGCCGGCTGGGACATGCCGTTGCAGTACGAAACCGGCGCGATAGCCGAGCACCGAGCAGTCCGTGAGCACGCAGGCCTTTTCGACATTTCTCACATGGGACAGGTGGAAGTCTCCGGTCCCGACGCCGTCTCCTTCCTCGACTACAGTCTTACCAACGACATCCTCGGTCTTCCCGAGGGCCTCTCTACCTACTGCCTCATGTGCCGCCCCGACGGTGGCGTGCTCGACGACGTGTTCGTATACCGCCTTCCCGACCGGTTCTACGTGGTTGTAAACGCCGGCAATATCGAGAAAGACGAGGAGTGGCTGCGCGCCGTTGCCGCGGGCAAGGCGGCGCCGGTCGACTGGTCGGGGGCCGACACGGCGGACGATGCGGCCGGACGCGACCCCAGTGCGGGCGGCTTCGACGTGAGGATCACCAACAAGTCCTGGGAGACGAGCATGTTTGCCCTGCAGGGCCCGCAGGCACTGGAGGTCTTCGAGCGTGCCGCCGGCCACGGGGCCGCGGATCTCGAGCGCTTCGCGATCCGTGAAGACCGCATTGCGGGGGCCGATTGCCTGGTGAGCCGGACCGGTTACACGGGCGAGGACGGGGTTGAGATCTACATTGACAACGAGGCGGCGGCAGGGGTGTGGGAAGCCCTGCGCGAGGCGGGGTCCTTCCTCCCCGACGGGCTACGGCCGATCGGTCTCGCCGCGCGCGACAGCCTGCGCTTCGAGCCGGGCTTTGCGCTCTATGGGCACGAGCTCAATGAGGATTCCACCCCGATCGAGGCGCGACTGAAGTGGGCATGCGAGCTCGGGCGGCCGTTCGTGGGGCGGGACACGCTCCTCGGGCAGATAGATTCCGGGGTTTCGAAGAAGCTCGCCACGGTCCGGATGATCGACAGAGCGATGCTCCGCGAGGGCTATGAGGTGCGATCGCCGGAAGGGGAGACCATCGGAAGAGTGGTGACGGGGATGTACTCTCCCACCCTCGAGTGGTATTACGGAAATGTCTTCGTGACACCGCCACATGCAAAGACCGGTGCCGAGATTGACATAATGGTGCGAGGTCGCACGCGGCGCGCGGAAGTGGTGAAGCGACCGCTGTATCGACCAGCTTACAGATCGTGACCAGACATTTACAGAGATGAGAAAGGAGACAAACCATGAACTTCGACGATTCGGTGAAGTATCAGAAGTCGCACGAGTGGGCACGCAAGGACGGGGATCTCGTCGTTGTCGGCATCAGTGATTACGCACAGGACAGCCTCGGGGACGTGGTGTTCGTAGAGCTTCCGGAGGTCGGTGCAACTCTCGAGCAGGGCGAGAGCTTCGGTGTGGTGGAAAGTGTGAAGTCGGCAAGCGATCTCTTCATGCCGGTGGGCGGTGAGATCGCCGAGGTCAACGACAGCCTCACGGATACTCCGGAGACCGTGAACGAAGCCCCATTCGGTGACGGCTGGATGATCAAGATCAAGCCCACCGACGTCTCCGAATACGACTCCCTCATGTCTGCCGCAGACTACGAGGAATTTACCAAGACCCTCGAAGAGGAGTAGGGCCACAGCAGGAGGTCTCATGCCGTTTATCGGAAATACCGATGGCGATCGCCGTCGGATGCTCGACACCCTCGGATTGACCGATACCGGGGAGCTCTTTGCGGACATACCTGAGGATGTGCGGTATCCCGACCTCGATCTGCCCGAGCCGTTTGCCGAGCTCGAGGTCCTGCGCGAAACGGACCGGCTTGCCGCGCGAAACGCCGCGTCCTGCGGGCGACTGTCCTTTCTCGGCGGTGGCGCCTACGATCACTTCGTCCCGAGCGTTGTCGACTACCTCGCCTCCCGCGGCGAGTTTGCGACCTCCTACACACCCTACCAGGCGGAAGCGAGCCAGGGCACGCTGCAGGCGATATTCGAGTATCAGAGCATGGCCGCGGAGCTCCTCGACATCGACGTGGTGAATGCCTCTCAGTACGACGGCGCCACGGCGTTTGCCGAGGCGGCCGCCATGGCCGTGCGGGCAGGCCGCTCCGGTCGGCGAAAGCTCATCGTCGCCGAGGGTACGCATCCACAGTACCTCGAAGTGCTGCGGGGCTATCTGCAGGCGACCGACGTGAAGATCGTCGAGACGGGAACCGCCGACGTTGCCGCCTCCCGGACCGACGATGAGACAGCCGCGGTGCTCGTGCAGACCCCCGATTTTTTCGGCAGGGTTCACGACCTTCGCGGCATTGCCGACAGGATTCACGACGCCGGCGCCCTCTTCGTAGTTCATACCGATCCCATTGCCGCAGCCCTGTTCCGGCCCCCGGGTGCCGACGGCGCTGACATCGTCAGCGCCGAGGGCCAACCACTCGGCATTCCCCTCTCATACGGGGGACCGTATCTCGGAATGCTCGGGTGTCGGCAGAAGCTTGTTCGCAAGATGCCGGGCCGTATCGTCGGCGAGACTGCGGACACCGAGGGAACACGCGGTTTTGTGCTGACGCTGAGCACCCGGGAACAGCACATCCGCCGGGAGAAGGCGACCAGCAATATCTGCACGAATCAGGGGCTCATGGCACTGCGGGCGGCGATATACATGGCCGCGATGGGCCCGCGAGGCATGCAGCAGGTGGCGCGACTCTCCTATGAGAATGCCCACGAAGCAGCCACACGCATCGACGCCCTCGCGGGGTTCACGGTGCTGCCGGGACTGTTCTTCAGGGAGTTCGCGGTGCAGACACCGGTTGCGGCGTCGCAGATCGTTTCCGCCGGAGATGACGCGGGAGTCTCCCCGGGCATCGATCTCGGACGCTTCTATCCGGACAAGAAGGATCAGCTGCTTGTTGCCCTGACGGAGCAACACACGGCAGCCGATATCGAGCAACTCGTTACCCTTCTCGAGAGGTGGGCCAGATGACCGACTCCAGACCGCTTCCAGAACTCCTGTGGGAGATATCATCTCAGGGACGAAGCAAACCGCATCTGCCGCGGCACTCCGCAGGCGACGGAGCCGGCCCGCCGGTGGACCTCCTGCGAGACTCTGCGCCCAATCTTCCGGAGGTGAGCGAGCTCGAGGTCGTTCGCCACTTCACCCGGCTCTCCCAGGCCAATTTCGCAATAGATACCCATTTCTATCCCCTCGGATCCTGTACAATGAAGTACAACCCGAAGGTAAACGAGCGGGCGGCCTCCGCCTCGGGGTTCATACGCCATCATCCCCTCGAGCCCGAGGAGCTCTCCCAGGGGAGTCTCGAGCTCATGTGGCGGCTCCAGGATCTCCTCGAGCGGATAAGCGGATTCCGGCGGGTATCCCTGCAACCGGCGGCCGGCGCCCAGGGCGAGCTCTCCGGGGTGCTCATGATTCGCCGCTACCATGCAGATCGCGGCGATGGCGGGCGGACGAAGATGCTCATTCCCGACAGCGCTCACGGTACCAACCCGGCAAGCGTCGCCATGGCCGGCTTCGACGCGGTGCAGATTCCGAGCGACCAGGACGGGAACGCCGATCTCGAGGCCGTGAAGGCCGCCTGCGGCGACGATGTTGCCGGGATCATGATCACAAATCCCAATACGCTCGGGCTCTTCGAGGCGCACATACGCGAGATCATCGATGTGGTGCACGAGTGCGGCGGCCTCGTATACGGCGATGGCGCCAACCTCAACGCGATCCTCGGTGTGCTGCGCCCCGCGGACCTCGACATCGACGTGATGCACTTCAACCTGCACAAGACCTTCTCCACGCCCCACGGCGGCGGTGGTCCCGGGGCCGGCCCGGTCGGTGCGGGGCCGCGGCTCGCCGACTATCTGCCGGGACCGATTGTTGTCTCCGGAGAGAAAGACGACGGCTATCGCTTCGAGATGCCGGCTCAGTCCATCGGGCGGGTTAAGAGTTTTCACGGGAACTTCGGGGTGCTCGTTCGCGCGTTCACCTACATCCTCATGCACGGTGGCGAGGGGTTGCGGGCCATCGCGGAAAACGCGGTGCTCAACGCCAACTACCTCAGGGCACGACTCGCCGAGAGTCTTCCGACGGCGTATCGCCGCAGCTGCATGCACGAGTTCGTCACGTCGGGGAAAATCGGCGAGGTCGAGACCATGGACGTGGCGAAGCGGCTTCTCGACTACGGGTATCACGCGCCGACGGTGTACTTTCCGCTCATCGTCAAGGACGCCCTCATGATAGAGCCGACCGAAGGCGAGACACGGGAGACACTCGATGCGTTCGCCGACGCGCTCATTGCCATTGTCGCGGAGGCCGGCGAGAATCCCGACGTGCTTCATGAGGCACCACATGCGCTTCCAATTCGCCGTCTCGACGAGGTAAAAGCCGCCCGCGAGCTCGTTCTCTGCTACCGTCCCTCTTGATCGAAGGCGGGAGCGGCGACACAATAGCGGCATGGAACACACACAGGCAGAGATCCGGGATTTCCGACGCGATGACCTCGACGCCGTGCTCTCCATCCTCTATGAGAGCGCGGTGAAGTCGGGCTTCGGCGGATCCCGCGAGAGATATGTCAGCGATGTCAGCAAAGAGATGCATCTCGATCATGATGTCCTGCGCGTGCTCGCCTCCCCGGAGGATCGGGTGATGGGCTGCGCCTGGGCGGCCCCCTTTCCGCGGGATGCCGAGACGACCGACACGGCCTTCCTCTTTGACGTGTCGGTGCGCGAGTCATACCGCGGCCAGGGCTACGGACAGCGACTGGCCGAGGATCTCTTCGAACAGGTGGGCTCCCGCGGCGTGAAAACCGTGAATGCGCGGCTTGCCAAGCGCAACGAGGGCGGGGCGGAGTTCATGAAATCAATCGGGTTCGAGTTGCAGAAGGAAGACTCGCTGTGGACCGAATGGTCGCGGGCTCTCTGACGCTATGCTGAAACAGACCGCACGCAACATTAACACCTCACTGCAGCAGTTCTGCGCCGATCCAATGGCTCCCGCGCAGATTCACGGCTTCTTCCTCGGCCTCATGGCCGGGCCCGACGAAGTGCAGGAGAACGTCTGGCTGACCGAACTCTTCTATCGGGACGCGGAGAGCGCGAAAAGCACGCCGAGCTTCGAGTCCTTTCCTCATCTGCGGGAGTACGTGAAGACCTGCGAGGCCGCCTTCAACGAGGCCTACGAGGAGATAACCGGAGGAAACCCCGCTGCGGGCCATCACTTCGAGGACCGGGCCGACGCCGAGACAATCGAGACCGCCCGGGAGCTCTCCGCCGGTTTTCTGCGCGGATTTCGCCTTGCAGGCGGGATGGACGACGAGTCACGACTCGATGATGCCGCTGTCCGTGCCTTCAGTGTCCTCTATGCGCTCGCAAATCCCGAGCGCACTGCCGAGATCCTCGAAGAATCCGAGAACCCCGAAGAGCTTTCCGAGAAGACCCTCGTCGACCTCGTGCCGGCCGCTGTTCTCAAGCTCGCCTTCGTCATGCACGCCGGTGAGGCCGGCGGCGCCGCGGGTGACGGCAGCGGCGACGAAGGCGGCGGCGACGATGACGGCGGCACGCCCCCGGAGGCGGGCGCCGATGACGACCAACCGGATTCGGGAAAAACTGGACGATAGAGACCGCCTTTTATATATTAGTAAAACACTATACTTTAGGTTTTGCTGGAGGTCTCATGAAGGTTCTTATCGTCTTCTACTCGATGTATGGGCACATTCAGACGATGGCGGAAGCAGTTGCGGAGGGCGCCCGCGCGGTCGATGGCGCGGAGGTAGAGATAAAGCGTGTACCGGAGACGCTCTCCGATGATGTAATTCAGGCGATGGGTGCCGGCGACGCCCAGAAGGCGCTTGCGGAGAAATACGAGGTGGTAACGCACGCAGATCTCGAAGCCGCGGACGCGATCGTCATCGGAACGCCGACCCGCTTCGGAAACATGATCGGGCAGATGCGGGAGTTTCTCGATTCGACCGGACCGCTGTGGGCAAGCGGCGCTCTCATCGGCAAGGTCGGAAGTGTGTTCACCTCCACCGCCACGCAGCATGGCGGGCAGGAAAGCACGATCCTCACGACCCACGTGAGCTTGCTTCATCACGGTATGGTCCTCGTCGGTCTTCCCTACGGACGCTTCCCCGGGCAAATGACGCTCGACGAGATAACCGGTGGCTCACCCTATGGCGCCTCCACCATCGCCGGTGGCGACGGAAGCCGCATGCCGAGCAACAACGAACTCGAGGGCGCGCGGGTCCAGGGTCGCTACGTGGCGGAGATTGCTACAAAGGTTGCCGCGACGGACTGACGGCGGAAGTAACTGAAAGAACGGCACATTGAAGTGCCGATGCTGGATGCACACGGCGGGCCGCCCTCACGGGGGCGGCCTTTTTTGGGCGGCCTGGGGGGCGGAACGTATCGGGCGCCGTTCAGGTCAGCCCGGCTACCGCCGGGCCTACCGGGGATAACCCACGGGGATGAGATACATGGGCTCGAGGTCGATGTCGAGCACCCGTTTGACGGCGGAATCGGTGAAGGCACCGATCGCAGTTGCGCCGAGGCCGAGGGCCTCGGCCTGCAGGATGACGTTCTGCGCCGCGTGTCCGGCATCCATGTGGACATAGCGTTCGACGCCGCGATCGCCATAGCGCTGCCGCGTTACCTCGTAGTCTGCGGCCACCACGACTACGCAGGGGGCCCTGCCGACGGCGCCCTGCCCGAGGGCCGCAAGGCGCAACTGCCTGCGCACGTCACCGGTTTCCACACGACTGAGCTCGTGGGAGCGCCACCGATAGCGGTAGACACCGGGTTCGATATCCTCCGCATTACCCACCACAATGTAGGCACGAATCGGATACAGACCACCCGCGGAGGCCGCTGCCCGCGTCGGCCCCGAAACGCCATCCACAGTCCTCCCCGCAGCGGACCACAGGAGCTGGCCGATATCGCCGCGCTTGAGGGAGGTATCGGTGAACTCGCGCACCGACTGACGCCGGTGCACGGCCTCCTCGAAAGAGGTGTCGCCTTCGGTTCGCGGGGGAGGCAGCTCCACCGTTTGCGCTACCGCCGCGGTGCAGGCGGTTAACGTCAGAGTCAAAACGAGCAGGAATAGGGGTAGCGTGCGTCGCATATATGTCGAACGTACTGCGGCCGCCCGACCGAGGTCCACAGCCGCGGCCTCCGGCGGCGTCTTTTCTTCAGCCTCTTTTCTTTCGGCCGAGCCTTCGGGCATACTATTCGGCAATGGCCCTGCGAACCGACTTTGATGATGCCGTAGTGTGGATAACCGGCGCAAGCTCCGGGATCGGGCGGCAGCTTGCCGCGCAGCTTTCGGCACGGGGGGCGCGCACGGTGCTGACCGCGCGGCGCGAGGATGCTCTGCGGGAAACCCGGGAGCTCTGCGGCGGAGACGGGCGAAGCGTAATTGTCCCCGGCGACCTCTCCGACCTCGGCGCGATCGACGCCCTCGCCGCCACCGCTGAAGCCGCCTTCGGCCACCTCGACATGCTCATTCTCAACGCAGGTATCAGTCAGCGTGGACTGGCCGTCGAAACCGAGCCCGCCGTGGTGCACAGCGTGAATACCGTGAACTTTCTCGCCCCCGTACATATCATCCGCCGGGTCGTCCCAGCTATGATGGAACGAGGGAGCGGGCGCGTTGTGGCTGTCTCGTCTCTGAGCACGCGCGTTCCGACTCCCCAGCGGTCCGCCTACACCGCATCGAAAGCGGCGCTCGAGACCTATCTGGCCGTACTGCGGCGCGAGCTCATGGAAAGCGGTGTGGGGGTGACGGTTGCCCTGCCCGGCTTCGTCCGGACTGAAATCTCGCTGAACGCGCTGAACGCCGACGGGAGCACGCACGGCAGGCTCGACCCGGCCCAGGAGAAGGGGATGTCGCCCGAGGACTGCGCGCGTCGGATTATCTCGGGTATCGAGCGAGGTCGGCGGGAGATTCTCATCCCGACAGACCTGCGTACCCGGCTCGGGCTCTATCTCCAGCGCCGTGCGCCCGGCCTCCTCGACCGCCTCATGGCAAAGGCCGAGGTGACATAGGCGAGCCGGTGCCCGGACCGGGTGCCGGTAGTACGGTGGCCGCCGGCCTCAGAGCTTATCGATGAGCATCGAGCACTTGCCCGAGGGAATGGGCAGTGTTTTCTTCTTCTCGCGGAGAATATCGATGGTGAAATAGTAGAGCTTCTCGGACTCGAGCCGGATCTCCCAGCCGCGCCCGCTCTTGTTGCTCAGGATCGTGATCATGTTGCGCTTGAGGCTGAGATTCTCGATCCCCATGATCTCTAGTGTCGGAACGATCCAGTCCACGGTCTTTCGCGGCAGGCTGATGTAGAGCCCGATGACGTTCTCTATCATCAGCGCGACGGAGGAGAGCGCGGTGTAGCTTACGAACAGGGGCCGGGGGAACTCATCATGCCCGTCCCATCGGGCGGGACCGTCGCGGGTCGGCGCGTAGGCCTCCCAGACGTTACCGCGTTGCTTGCCCTCGGGATGGAGCGTATCGAGGATGTAGTAGAGATGCCGGATGGCGCACTCGCGGGCGAGCTCGTAGGCGGCGTACTTCTCAAGACCCTTTATCACCATGAAGGTAAAGGGAGGATAGACCGAGCCGCGGAACCCGTCTCCCTTTTCGCTGAAGTCGGGGTCATCCGCCGAGAGGGTCGGAAAGGGGTTCTCGATTCCGAAGGTGTTTGGATTCTTGAGGTGGTCGAGGAGCTTCTCCATCCGAGCCTCGTTGGGTAGCTCGGCAAGCAACGGCCAGAAGGAGGCGATGGTCTTTCGGCGCACCTGATTCTGTTCGGCGTCGAGGTCGAAGTAGAGGCCATCGTCCTCGTTCCACATCAGGTTGTTGATTCGGGTCTTCAACGAGAAGTAGTGACGCTTGTACTTGAAGCTGATTTCCTTGTCGTTGAGCACATCGCCGAGCTCCGACATGTAGAGGGCGTTGATTGCCTGCTGGGTGTTGAAATCCACCGGGTAGACCACACTGTCGCGCGGGCTGTTGTGCATGAGCGTTGCGGCGATTGGCACCGAGTACAGGCCGTTCTCGTGCTTGAAGGTTGCTTCGAGCCAGTCCCAGTAGCGCTCGAGGATGGGTAGCACCTCGCGGATGCGCTTCTTGTTTCCGATCTTGTGGTACATGTTGTACTCGGCCCAGGAGAACAGAGGGGGGTTTACGCCCTCGGGGTTCTCGGGCGTGAGCACGGGCTTACCGTCCTGCACCGAGTAGTCGGCCCTGATGGCGCCGGACTCTTCCTGTTTGTTGTAGAAATTGTCCAGCTGCGGGGCTGCAGGAAAGACGCGATTGCTGTAGACGAGAAAGAACGTAGAGAAGATGGACTCGAACTGGTTCACCGTCTCGTTATCGGGGTAGTTGAAGAATCTGTTCTGTAGCCCGTTCTTCTGCGTGCCCTTGCCCCAGGAATCCTGAATCCACGCCCACGTCTGGTTATACAGGTCCACGAAGTCCTGATCGTAGAAGTGGATGGTCGGGAATTCCTTTTTTGCCACGCGGGCGCTTTGTGCCATGTCAGTGATGTCCAATTGTACCACCCGTTATATTGTAGTCAAACACTATTTGTTTCTGCGCTCGGAATTTGGCCCGATCAAAATACTCCGCACAACGCCCCCGGTCAAATTCTCAGCCTTGACACCACGGGTCTGGAATGCAATATTCGGAAAACCATGGACCGGAGAGAGCTCGAAGTTACCGCGGAACTCGCCCATCTCGAACTGAACGACGACGAGCTGGAATCGCTCGGTGCGGCGGTGTCGCGTGTTGTGGAGTATTTCTCTCTCATGCAGTCCGTCGACGTCTCCGATCTCGAACCAACCACCCACGTACTTCTCGACAGGAATCGGTTGCGCTCGGACCAGCCGGACGACGCGGTCGATCGCGAGGCGCTTCTCGACAACGCGCCCGAGGTTGAGGACCGATTCATCCTCGTTCCGAACGTCCTCTAACACGGGAGGCTCGGGCCGACCCCGGCAGTTCCCTGGAGTACTCATGACAAACGCCTGGAAGAAGAGTGTAGCTACGACCGAGCAGATCGCCGCCTACGGGGACTTCGTGCGCCGGGTCGACAAGGATCTCGGCGCCTTTCTCGCCTTTGACGCAGGGCGGCTTGCTGCGGGCACCACGGGCACCGGCGCGGCGGGCACCGCCGACGAGACCGCGGGCCCGCTCTCCGGCCTTCCCTTCGGCGTCAAAGACAACATCGCGGTCGAAGGCATGAACCTCACATGTGGGTCGCATATGCTCGAGACCGTGCGCAGTCCCTACTCTGCAACCGCGGTGACCCGGCTCGAGGAGGCGGGCGCCACGGTCGTGGGGAAGACCAATCTCGACGAGTTCGGCATGGGCTCCTCTACGGCGAACTCCGCGCTCGCGACCACCGTGAACCCCTGGGATTCATCCCGGGTTCCCGGCGGTTCGAGCGGCGGCTCGGCGGCGGCGGTCGCGGCGGGTCTCGTGCCCTTCGCCCTCGGCTCCGACACCGGAGGCTCGATCCGACAGCCGGCCGCGTTCTGTGGTGTCTACGGCTTCAAGCCGACCTACGGAACGGTTTCCCGCTACGGGCTCGTCGCCTATGCATCGTCCCTCGAGGTAATCGGTGTAGCTGCTGAGAGCTCGGCGCTGTGCCGGGACGTGTTTCAGGCGATGCGCGGGGAGGACGCGCGGGATCACTCCTCGGTGGCGTATCCCGACGGCGGGACGACGGACGACGGCGCTGCCGCGAACGCGGGCGCCGGCGGATCGGCCCGGCGGATCGGCGTGCTCTCCTCCCTGCCCGAGGTCGATCCGGCGGTGGCGCGCGCCTTTGACGGCGCCCGAACGCGCTACGAAGAGCTCGGCTACGAGATCGTCGAAATAGACCTCCCCACGCTTGAATACGTAGTCCCGGTCTACTACACCATTGCCACGGCCGAGGCGAGTGCGAACCTCGCCCGCTTCAACGGCGTGCGCTACGGGCACAGGCCCGACTACGCCGAGAACCCGCAGGAGCTCGTACGCAAAAGCCGCGAGGAAGGCTTCGGCGCGGAGGTGAAACTCCGCATTCTCGTGGGCACTTACGTACTCCGCTCGGGATTCCAGGACGAATACTACCTGCGTGCGCAGAAAATCCGCACGGCCATACGCCGGGATCTCGCACGGGTCTTCGACGAGGTTGATCTCATCATGACACCGGTATTTCCCACCCAGGCCTTTCCACGCGGCGAGGGCGCAATGGACCCCTTCCAGCAGAAGCTCGCCGATCAGTTCACCGCCACCGCGAACCTCGCCGGGATCCCGGCGATTTCGGTGCCGACCGGCGTCGAAGACGGGCTCCCTGCGGCGGTGCAGCTCATGGCGCCGGCCTTCGGCGAGGAACGGCTCTTTCAGGCCGCCGGCGATTTCGAGGCGGCCTTGCCGCCGCCGCACCCCGAGGGGCTCGCGCCCTTTCCCCGGACGGCGGGCGGGGGACAGCCGGCGGGCAGTGGGTCTATCACCGGCGCGGCCGGCGGTCGTGGCGCCGGAAAGGGTAGTGCGTGATGTATCAGTCATTCGTCGGCCTCGAGATCCACGTTCAGCTTCTCACCGAAACCAAGGTCTTCTGCTCCTGTCGCACGAGCTTCGGCGAGGAGCCGAACACCAACGTCTGTCCGGTCTGCATGGGCTACCCGGGGACGCTGCCTACCCTGAACGAGGAGGCCATCCGGATGGGCTACCTCGTCGCGCGGGCGCTCAACTGCGACCTCGCTCCGGTGAGCATCTTCGACCGGAAGAACTACTTCTATCCCGACCTCCCGAAGAACTATCAGATAAGCCAGTTCCGCGAGCCGCTCGGGCGCAACGGTCACATCGACCTCGAGTTCCACCGCAAGAAAAAGCGGGTACGCATCCACGAGGTGCATCTCGAGGAGGACGCCGGCAAGATGATCCACGCCGGCGACATTTCGCTTGTCGACTACAACCGCACGGGCACTCCCCTTCTCGAGATCGTCACCGAGCCCGATATGGAGATCGGTGAAGAGGCGGAGGTGCTGCTGCACGAGCTTCGCCGCATCGTGCGCTATCTCGGTGTATGTGACGGAAACATGGAAGAGGGGTCGATGCGCTGTGATGCGAATGTCAGCATCAATCCGCGCGGGAAGGGTCTCGGCGAGAAGGTCGAGATCAAGAATATGAACTCCCCGCGCTTCGTGCGCAAAGCACTCTCCTACGAGATATCGCGGCAGGAGGAGATCCTCGAGCGAAGCGGGAGCATCGTGCAGGAAACGCGCCTGTGGAACGAGAACCGCGACCTCACCGAAACCATGCGCGTAAAAGAGAGCGCAAACGACTACCGCTACTTCCCCGAGCCCGACCTCCCGCCCTTCCACGCAACGACGGAGTTTCTCGAGCGGGTGGAGGATTGTCTCGTCGAGCTCCCCGTGGCCCGACGCGAGCGGCTCATGCAGGGGTACGGGCTTTCCTCCTCTCAGGCGGATTTCATCTGCGAGGAGCGCCCCGTCGCCGACTACTTCGAGGAGGCCGTGCGTCTCGGTGCGGATCCGCTGTCGGCGGCGTCGTGGCTTCAGACCGATGTGCAGAAGGAGCTCAACCGGGAGGGCGCCGAGCTCGTGATGAGCCCGCTCACGCCCGAGCGCTTTGCCTCACTTCTCATGCTCCTCGCCGAGCATCGCATCCACGGCAAAATCGCCAAGCAGACGCTGAAAGCGGTCTTCCGCGAGAACAAGGACCCCGACACCATCATCGCCGAGAACGGCTGGGAGCAGATTACCGACTCCACCGAGCTCGCCGGTTACGTTGACGGCGTGATCGGGGAAAACCCGCACGCGGTCGAGCAGGTTCGCGGGGGAAACACGAAACCCATGGGCTTCCTCGTTGGCCAGATCATGAAGGCGACGAACGGGCGCGCGGAGCCTCAGCTCGTGAACGCCCTCCTTCGCGATCGCCTTGCCCTCAATATCGTCTATGTTCTCTCCTTCGGCGGTGCCATTTCCGGCCGTCGCGAGGACGGCCTCATCGTGCCGGGTGAGCTCGGCGACGTACAGAGCATTTTCAGCGCCGACGATCGGCTTCCCGACAACCTGCGCTTCGAAGAGGTGCAGCTCGGGGCGTTCCTGAGTGAGGAGATCACGCCGGCGGACTGGGCGACGCTGGTGAGCACCGTTGCCTCGCGCCTGGCCGAGGGCAACGCCTCGGGCATCGTCATCGCCCACGGCACCGATACTCTGTCCTACACGGCCTCGCTTCTCTACTGGTTCTTCGCCGACACCTCCGTCCCGATCGTCCTCACCGCCGCGGCGGTGCCCTGGGAGGGGCAGGAGGAGCGAATGCAGGAAGACTCGGAGGCGGTGCGAAACCTCAAAGCGGCCGTACGCAAGGCGACGAGCAATGATCCCGGGGTGCATGTCGTATTCGACTCCGAGGACTACTCTCCCATCAACCTCAAGTTCGAGCGCCTCACCGAAACGGACGGGTTGGGACGATTCAGAAACTGGAATCTCACCGAGCCGGTGTTTGCCGGGCACCCGGTCAGCGCCGGGGCCGCCGGCGAGATGCCGGTCGATGAGCTCATCGAGCGCTTCGAGCGCGCCATTCGAGCCGTCTACGTCGCGCGGGTCTTCCCGGGCATGCAGGGCGACAGCCTCGTTGCGCTCATCAACGCCGGAATCCGGTACTTCATCCTCGAGCTCTACGACACCGGCACGGCGAGCCTGCGTGAGACGCCGTACTCGCTGAAGAAGGCCTTCCAGCACGGTCAGGAACACGGCGTGGTGTTCTTCTGTACCTCGCAGCAGGAAGGCGCGGTCGATTTCTCGGAGTATGTCACGAGTCACGAGCTCTGGAAGGAGGGTGCCATTCCGATGGGGACCCTGACCACCGAGTCCGTATTCACGCGCCTGGTGACCGCGCTCGTGACTACAACCGAACACGAAGAGGTGCTACGTCGGATGGAGGAGCGACTATGAGAGTGCTTTCGCGGGATGTACCCGCTCACGAGGGAGAAACGATAACGGTTGCCGGGTGGGTCCATCGCATCCGCGAGCTCGGCTCGGTGTCCTTTGTGGTGCTTCGCGACCGAAGCGGAATCGTGCAGATCGTCTACGAGGGCAAGGTCGAGCAGACCCTCGAGTCGGTGATCGAGGTCACCGGCGCCTGTGCGGCAAACGAGAAGGCCCCGGGCGGCTTCGAGGTTCGTGCCGCGGAAACGAAGCTTCTCGCCCGTGCCGAGCCCGATCTCCCGCTTTCCGTCAACGGCAGCCTCGACGAGGTGAGCCTCGACGCGCTCCTCGACCATCGTCTCGTTTCGCTGAGAAATCCCAAGGTGCGCCACATCTTCCAGGTGCAGTCGGAGATCATCCGGGCCTTCGGTGAGTTCATGCGAAGCGAGGACTTCACCGAGATCAAGACATCCAAGCTCATCGGTACGGGCACCGAGGGCGGCACCGGCCTCTTCGAGGTACAGTACTTCGAGGATTCGGTCTACCTCGCGCAGTCGCCGCAGTTCTACAAGCAGGCGATGGTCGCCTCGGGGCTCGAGCGGGTCTTCGAAATCGGCACCGCCTACCGCGCTGAAAAGCACGATACTCCGCGCCACCTCAACGAGTATGTCTCCCTCGACGTGGAGATGGGATTCATCGAGAGCGAGAACGACCTCATGGACATTGAGGTG
>JAAAOH010000279.1 GCA_009908925.1 Spirochaetota bacterium
CGTTTCATGGTATACACTCAGGAACAGCGAGTTGCGCCGAGATACGTCTCGAAGCGTTCTCATAACCCGGAGGTCGCAGGTTCGAGTCCTGCCCCTGCTAATACGAAAGGCGCGGCACTTCGTTTGGTGCCGCGCCTTTTCTTTTGAGTGCCGGTCGGGTCAAGTCTCAATAGGGATCACGCCTGAACCTGAAGCCGTTCCTGTCGACCACCGTGAATCCGTCTTCCACTTTGTCGGCGTATGCACTTAGAAGTTCAAGCACGACATCGACTCGTTCAGGGAACGGACAGCCGAACAGTCTGAGAAGAACCACGCCGCAATGCGTGAGCTCTTGCCTGAACACGAGCTCCCCAAAGTCTTTGTCTGTGGTGACGAGGACAGCTCGGAGCTCGGTTGCTTTCGTCAGAACGTCTTTATCGGAAGCTGCAGGCATCGTTTCTGCCACATAAGTCACTGAATATCCCGCCTCTCGCAAGCCGGCTACCAATCCCCGATGCACCCCTTCATCAGCAAGAAGGTGCATTACGCCGTTCGTTTCCTGGGCTGTACTTCATCCAGTCTTAGCACTTTGGCGGCATATCCGATCGCGGCGAGAACCTTTTCCTTGTCCAAAGCCGGGTGAGAGGCGGCAATCTCTTCTACACTCTCCCCCGTCGCTATTCTCTCTACTATTGACTGAACCGTCACCCGGGTTCCGGCGACTACAGGCTTGCCGAGCATCGTGTCAGCATTCGCAGTAATCAGATCGTTCTGTTCCATTTTCACCTGCCTCTTTCCGTAATCTACAATATACCGTTCTGTAGTACACGTCCAAGGCCACACGGAAGATCCCTTGGGGTTACTCACCCCGAGATTCGGGCTTCTATGAAGTGTTCTCATTTCGAAGCAGCCCTACAGTGGCATGGTCACGAACCATGCGAGACTCTGTCCGTTACAGCGGGGAGAGTTCAAGACCGAGGCAGCCGGAACAGCCGTGCGCTGTCGAGGTCAAAGCCCCATAATCCTGCCTATGGGAACTTGAGTGTCGATAGCTACCGGTAAAGCTCACTATTGGCGTTATCTAACTGAGAGCGAACAGGGGGTAGTCTGCCCTGAAAATCGGCTCGGCCGATGGAACCCTAATGGACTGCCTGGTGTCCGTCTGCAACGAGCACCGAAACCCATGCGGGCGAGACATTCATGTCAAGTAGGAGCTTCATCCCCCGGTTACCGATACCTCTTTCTCCTCGGCTCTCCACGCGGCGTACTCGAGGGCTGCATCGATATCTTCGCTTCTGAGGTAGGGATACAACGTGAGTATCTCCTGGCGATCGTGGCCTTTGCTGAGCATACCGACGACAAGTCCAACGGTGACTCGTGTACCGCGAATGCACGGCTTACCGCCCATGATGTCGGGGTCAAGAACAATTCTTTCCGGCAATTTCATCGCGCACCTCCCAGCCTCTACGCCCTTGGCTGATGGTAATCCAACCACGCTTGCTAGACAATGGCGCCGTTTCCCATGAACTCACAGATAGTAAGTAACAGAAGAATCCGCCATCCCCGGCCAACTCGGCGCATTCTGGGTCAACACAGCCCAACAAAGCCGTAGCCCTATCCCATTCTGGGGGATATACTTAAAGATGAAAAACGACGCCAGGAGCTACCCGGAGCCGGCCTCACAACGCGGAGGCAGCAGGTTCGAGTCCCGCCCCTGCTACTTCGTACGCCGCCGGCCTGACCGTCCCGGCTTCGCGTCCGCCGGTCCCGGTGGAATGCTCTGGCTGGTTGCTTGCTTTGAAACACGGCCGGCAATACCTTACCGGAATATGAAGCGATTCATCATCCTTACGATGCTTGTCGCCGCCGCGGGAAACGCGCTCGCCAACCGCCCACCGGCTAACCTGCCGGAAATCATCGCGATCTCGCATGCGAGTGCGGTGGTTGAATGGGATGAAGCCACCGTTTTCGTCGATCCGGTCGGCGCGCAGTCCCGGTACGCTCCGTACGGCACGCCGGAAATTGTTGTTCTCACCCACATTCACCCGGATCACCTCAGCGTCGATACGATGATCGGTATGCTCGCCCGCGACACGGTGGTACTCGCACCGCAGTCGGTGATCGATGAGTTGCCGCTCATGATTGCGAACAATACCATCAGACCGTTCGAGGCCGGAACAACACAGAACGTTCTCGGCATCACCTTCACCGCTGTCCCGGCGTACAACATTCGGCCCCAAGCTCAGCAGTATCACCCTCGCTCGCGCGGTGATATCGGCGTTGTCATGGACGTGGATGGTACCCGCGTGTATTTCTCAGGCGACACCGAGGGCACCCCGGAGATGCTCGCGCTCGAGAACATCGACACGGCAGTCGTGGCGATGAATCTGCCGTTCACCATGGGAGTAGAAGCCGCTGCCGAGGCAGTGGCGACGTTTTCGCCCCGGGTCGTCGTACCGTATCACTACCGTTCATCCGACGGCTTCAGTGATCTAAATCAGTTCGAGCGGATACTCTCAGACCTGAATCCTGCGGTACAGGTGGAACGGAAAGAGTGGTACTAGTTGCGCCCCGGGCCTCACCGACCGCCCGGCCTGACACCTGTAATGCGGGGCGTATCGCCGAACGACAAGGACACCGGCGCATCGAGGCTGTGTTGTGCGCCGACGACGAGGTGCCTGAGCGCGATGCCGCAATCGAGACGCTTCGAGGCGCTGCCACGGCTGCCGCCCTCCGCATCGACTTCCACCGTCAGCTCCCTTCCATCGAAGCGAAAGACCCAGGGCTGGCGATTGACCGCCGAGGGCGCGAGCCGGGCCGCTTCTGCGGCTGTTTTAGCCCAGTCGGGCCATTGGCTCAGCATCTCTCCGATGCAGAGCTTTTCGAGCGTCTTCCGCGTGTGGCTCCCCGCCGCCCGCTTCATCACCTTCTCGGTGAAGCTGTAGGACTCTTTCGGATACCCGAGGGGCGAGACGGCAAGAAGCCGCTCCCGGGCGGCAAGATCCAGGTCCTGTCCCGCCGCCGCAGGGTCAAAGGTTCCTGACACCCAGCAGGTCCCGAGTCCCAGATGAGTGGCCTCGAGCACCGCAGCCTCCCCAATGTACCCGGGCTCCTCATCGCGTTCGCTGTCGTCAGATGCACCGATGAAGGCGAGATAGGAGGGGGCCCCCTTTATGATCCCGTAGCCGCCCCGGATACCGGAGAAGATCGCGCCGTCATGAGAGTGCACCAGGGCGATGCGCGACGCGTCCGAACCGCGGTTCAGCTCGTCGATCAGTGCGGCAAGCCGCTCCAGTTTCTCCGGCTCTACGGGCGTTCTCACATACTTGCGCCGCGAGTGTCGCAGCGCGATAGCTTCATACCAGTTTCTATTTTGTTCGTTCATACTGAGTTCACCGGGAGGTCAGAGCACGGTACGTGGCAACCATAATCGAGCGGCTGCTGGAGGTTGCACCGGATACTGCCTCTACCCTGGGTGACTGCGCAGCTTCGATTCGTTCCGTCGTCGCGAGAGCCTCATACCCCGGGGCGGCATCCTGCTCGACCATCTCGACGTCTGCGATTCGCCCGCTTTCCACAGTCACCTCTACGGTGGCCCGCACGAGGAAGTCGCCGAAGCTCCCGGTGTAGGTGCCGTCATCCAGTTGATTCAGCTGCACGGGCCCGACCTCCTCTACCGCAGCCTCCATTCGGTCGCCCGTGACGCTCAGGCGCCCCAGAATCACCGCGGTGACGACGGCCGACACGGCGACCACGATACCAACTACGATGACGACCTTTCTCATTCGGGAGATCTCCTTTGCTTCACAACTACAGTGTATATATCCCTCCGGTACTACGCAACGGAACCCCGCCGGCTGCCGCCGAGTAAGCGTGCCAACTTCGACAGGGCCTTCCGCCGAATAGGGCATTTTCTCATTGAATCTGCAAGAGCCGTGGTCGCATTGAGCGCGGAGGCATAATTGATCATATGATTCTCGTAGGCGATTCGATCTTCGACAACGCGCCCTATGTCAGCGACGGACAGACGGTCATCGACCACCTGCAGCACGAGCTGCGCGATGAAGCCGAGGTGACCCTTCTTGCGGTGGACGGGAGCTTTGCAAACGAGGTCCCCGGGCAGCTGCAGAAACTGCCTCGACGCGCCACGCACCTTTTCATGAGCGCCGGCGGGAATGACGCGCTTGGCGCGAGGACGGCGTTAGACGGATTCTCGCTCGACGCGGGAGGGCGCGAGCCCGCGGCCGCCCCCGAAACCGCCAACCGCCCGCACGCCGCGGAGGAGCTGGAAGAGCTTCCCGGGGCGGGCCGGAGCCGCGGAAACGGCATCGGCGGTGCAATACGGAGCGCCCTCGGTGAAGCCGGCTCAGAGCTGTTTGCCGGGCGTCGCGGTCTCGACAGCACGCGCGTTCTGAACGAGCTCGGCTCGGCTACGCACCTGCTCGACGTTCTGTCGGTCCTTCAGCACGAGTTCACGAGGAACTACGAGAAAGCGCTTGCCGCTGTGCGAGAAACCGGGCTGCCCGCCGCGGTGTGTACCGTCTACGACAGCATACCCCACCTCGAAGCACGTTACCGCACGGCTCTGTCGGTATTCAACGATCACATCATCATACGGGCGACTGTATTCGGCTTTCCGGTGATCGACCTCAGGGCGGTCTGCAGCGAAGAGGCGGACTGCGCGCCGGCATCTCCGATCGAGCCCTCGGACGCGCCCGCGTTTGCAACCAACCTCAATCCCGAGGCGTTTTTTCGGGATCCCGAATGCATCGACAGCTTGCGCGACAAGTACGGCGTAGACGGGCAGCAATTCGTCGTGCTGCTGATAGGAAAGGACGGAGGGGTGAAACTGCGAGCCGAGGAGCCTGTTACGACGACCGAGCTCTTCTCGCTCATCGATTCGATGCCGATGCGCAGACGCGAGATTCGCGAGTAAGAGACACAATAGGAGAACGCGAAGCGCGATATCCTGACGGGGAAAATGTGCACGGCGGGGGGTTCGGGCGTTCACCGTCCGCTCGCCGCGACCTGTAAGGGAAACGTCACCACAAACGCGGTCTGGGGCTCACTGAGGATTTCGAGTGTGCCGGATAGCTGTTCGACGAGTCCCGAGACGAGCTGCATTCCGAGGGATGAGCAGTCGCTCGGGTCAAAATCGCCAGGGAGGCTCCTGCCGGAGTTGGACACTGTCAGTACGGCGGATCCCGACTCCGCGGCCCGTTCCAGGCTCATCTCGACCATGTTGGAGCCGCCACTGTCGAAGGCGTGTTTCACGGCATTCGTCACGGTCTCGTTGACAATGATGCCGAGAGCCGTTGCCCTCTTTGCCGGCAACTCGATCGGGTCGGCGAACACTCGGTATTCGACACCCGGCATCGAGACCGAGCCCATTACAGATGCCATCAGATTCTCCAGATACCCCCTCATCGGAATGATAAGCCCGGCATCGGTGCGGGAAAGCATTTCGTGCACGTGCTCGACCGCACTGATACGGCGCTGGAGATCGGACAGGTCTACCTCGCCGCCGAAGGTCGACTCCTTGATGCTAACGAGAGATGCAACAAGGGCAAGATTGTTTTTCACGCGGTGGTGGGTTTCGCGGATGAGCTGAGACTTCGCGTCGAGGGCAGCACTCAAAGAGGCGGCGAGTTGCCGGTTCTGGGAGTACAGCCGGGCAAGGATGCCGGACATGCCGAGCAGCAGAAGAAGGGCCGACCAGATACCGGTCTGCAGGGCCCGGTACTGCTGTTGGCTGTGCTCGCGCATGAACCTGGTGAGATCCTCGAACGCACGGTTGGTGGCGACCACGTCTTTTGGATTCCGGGTGTGATGAGCGATGAGCCCGCGCTCGATCTCTTCGAGCCAGACCGCCACTTCGGGATTCTGATCCTCGATGATTTCGAAGAAGCGATTGCCTTTCATCTGAGCGTGGGCCCGCTCCAGGTCGCGAACGAGCCCGTGCGGCGAAGGCCGGTTCACCGTGCCCACCGCTGAACTGTCTGCTCCTGCGACGGATCGCACCCTGAGGTAGGAAAGCCAGAGCTCGGTGACGCTCTGTTGGGTGTCCTCGACACTTCGCATTAGAAGCGGCCCCGCGACTATGAAGCCGCCGAGTATCGCTACGAGCGCGAGGATACCGAAGAGAGGAAGGGAGTGAGCAGTTGCGGGTTGCGCATGATGCCGCACGACACTTCATGTTACCCCGGTTCTGCTGCGTCGTAAACGGCGCGTGCCCGGATTTGTTGACAGCTGTGCGATGCCGCGGTAGCCTGTTCGAGTCATCATGGACAACACACAACCGCACGTCGTCCAAGACCGCATGGCGCCCGGACCCCGGCATGTTCCGGCAGCCCTCATCGTAGTCATTGTCGTGGTTCTGGCCTTCATGAACGCCGGCGCGGACTATCTCAACGACAGGTCACTGCAGATACCGCTGTTCTTCGACACCATAGGCACCGTTGTCGCAACGGCCCTCTTCGGACTGGTGCCCGGCGTCGCGACGGCCGTAGGAACGCATCTGTTTATGGAGCTCTTGAACTGGCCTTTCTCCGGAATCTACCTCCCATGGATGGCCTGCAACACGAGCTCCGCGATCATTCTCTGGATTCTCATTCGCCGGGGACAATTTGATACACCCGTCCACGCACTCATCGCGGGACTCTGGATCGCCCTCGTCAATGCCTTGATCGGCGCCATCGTGGCGTCCGCGCTCTTCGCGGGCGACACCGAGCACGCGGTGGACTTCATCGCATCGGCACTGTACACGCTCGGCCAGAACGTGTTTTCCGCGGCCTTCCTCGCGCGCCTGCCGGTGAATATCGCAGACAAGACGATTGCCGTTTTCGTCGCCTACGCTGCGCTTCGACTCGCGAAGCGTCGCCCGCGGACGGGTGAACTGCCACCTTCAGCCCCCTTCCATCGAAACGAAGGATCCAGGGCTGGCGATTGACCGCCGGGGCAGCAAGCCGGGCCGCTTCTGCAAGCAAACGTTCCGACTCAAATGCATATACGGAGGCCTCGCCATGTCGCAACACTCCGCAGAGGTCTTATCTATGCAGCGATTTCGATGGGAGAACAGCCCCCCGGTGATTCTCGCTCCATCTGTCTGAAGCGCTGACTACCTCGAGCAATTGAGCATACTCGGGGGCCGCGCTCGCGGACTTGCCGACCGCAACATGGTCCTGATACACGCGATCGGAGGCGCTGTTCCCCAGTCTCACCCTCCAGGGCGTCGGCCTTGTTCTTAACTGGGTTTCTGTCGCCCTGGTTGTTGGTCTCGTGGCGTGGCTCGGCTGGTGGGAGAAAATTCGGCTCGTGGCTCCCGTCAACCGCCGGGCACTGATCTACGTGCTCCCGTTCGTCGTAATGGTGTTCGCACCCTCGCCTTCGGCGATGCCGTCGCGGAAGAGCTCCTCTTTCGTGGGGTCCTGCTCAGGGAGCTCGAACCTCATGGCCGCGTCCTGGCCGTGGTGCTTCCGTCCGTGGTCTTCGGGCTCTCGCACATCTCACAGGTGATTCTGGGCAATTCCGTTGCTGAGTGGCTTCCCCAGATGATCATCATCATTCCGCTGAGCGTCGGCCTGGGTGCAATCGCCCTCCGATTGGAAAGTCTCTGGCCCCTCGTCCTCTGGCACTTTGCAGTTGAGGTTACCGGCGGGCTGGCCGCGAATCCCGCGGCTCTGATGGAACTCGCAACGATTGGCCTGATATTCGTCGTCTTCGTGGTAGGTGTCGGCCTCCTCTGGCACGATCGAAAACTCCTGCGGCCGCAAGCACCTGTGCACGCCAAGCTTTCAGCCTGAGCGAGGAACTCGATCACTCGTACCAGGGAATGGTAGCGCCGATGGATGCTGCAAGGTCATCCATTTCCGCGTCGGTGTGATACAGTAACGGAGCCGTCTCGGTAGAGACGCCGTCTTCCCCTCGAATGAAACGGTAGGCGGTGTGGTACTCCGAGTCCACGTTGAGCTGCTCCGTGTCGGAAAGCCCCTGGAGTTCAGTCTGTCCGTTGCAGGTACAGACATAGGTGCTCGCCGCACTTTCGACCCTCACGAAGAACGTCGTCCCTCGAACCCCCGCGACCGCAGTCGGTGTGCGAATCTCAAAGGCCGTGTCGCCCGCCACCTGTCGCAGGCGATCGAACACCGCTGCAAAGCTGCCCGCCTCGAGCTCCGCGGTGCGGACCTGACCGCCCTGCAGATCGAGCCGGATCGTCGTGTTCTCGCGCAGCTGAAACACGTTTCGGTCGTCGAACACGATCTCCGCGAGGCCGTTCGGCCCGGTTTCCACGAGCTGGCCCGAATCCACCCGGTCGCCGATACTCGCAGCGTCACCGTCCACGGTGACCTCGCCCTCGAGGTACTCCATTACTCCGTAGAGCGCCACAGGCGCATCGGCCGAAGCTTCCCCTGACTGCTCTCGGTCACCCGATGCGGCCACCGCCGTCGTGAAAGCTATAAGAAGTACGGCGGTTGTGATCAGGATCCTGGCCGGTCTGCTTATTCTTCTGTCCATGGTTTGCTCCTTTGTTGGCGGAAGCCCGAGAAGAACATGCGCTTCTCGCGCTGCTCCGCTTCAGCGCCATGCAACCATCATGTAGATCGACTCGCGCCTTCGCAATACCCAAAGTGTCACTTTACATTTGGCTTTTTTGGCTTATAATGAGTTAATTACATTTATGGATTAATCATTTGAAATTCATAGCGTCCATCGCAGCCATCCTCCTCTCGTTTTCACTCGCCGGTTGGGGGCAGGCACCGCAAACCGACCCGGCGAGAGTCCTTGTTGTGCACTCCTACCACCAGGGCTTTGCATGGACCGACAGCGTCCAGAAGGGGATCGAGGACGGTTTTGCGGCTGCAGGAGTGCAAGCGGAAATCGACGTCGAATACCTGGACACCAAACGCCACCCCGGCGATGAGCTCTTTGCCCGGTACGCCCGGCTCTTCGCGGAACAGTTTAAAGACTGGCAGCCCGACGCCATCATCAGCATGGACGACGACGCGCTCCGCTTCCTGTTTGCCTACCGTGACACGCTGTTCCCGAACGCCCCGGTGGTCTTCGGCGGCCTCGATGCGGAATCCTCTGACAGTGCTCTGCTCTTGAATCACCCTGGCTACACCGGCGTCGTGGAACGCCTCGATCTCATATCAACTCTGGAGTTGATCCGAGATATTGATCCCGATGTCCGCCGCGTGTTCTTCGTCCACGACCAAACCACCAGCGGTCTCATGCATCGAAGGCACCTCGAGGAGCTGCGCCCGGCTTACGAGGGAAAAATCGAGTTCCTTTTCCCCCGCTCCGAGGGGGCGGTGAGCCGGAACGAATTGCTGGACACCCTGGCGCAGCTGGATCAGAAGACTGCAGTCTATTTCACAGGCTTCTTTCAGGATGGTCTCGGTCGGGCGCTTTCGGAAGATACCATCATCCCGGCAATCGTCAAGGCCTCCCCCGTTCCGGTGTATACCCATGTCGAGTCCTACTTTGGGTCGGGCATCATCGGGGGCAAAATGCTGAGTCCGGAGGTGCACGGCAGGTCGGTAGCGCGAAAGACCGCCGCCATCCTCGAGGGCTCACCGGTCGCCGAGGTACCGGTCACGACCGAGAGCTCGAACCGCTACATGTTCGACTACCGCGTACTCCAACGCTTCGACGTTTCTGAAGACCGACTGCCTGAGGGGAGTATCGTCGAGTTCGAACCTACCTCGCCATTCTATCTCTATCGAAACGAGTTGATTTGGGCCGCGACGGGCTTCGTCGTTCTTTTCGCCTTTACGGCTGCACTCGCTGCCAATGTCCTCAAGCGCAGACTGGCGGAACGGCGCCTGGCTGCGAACGAAGAGAAGTATCGCGTCCTGGTCGAGAAACAGTCGGACATGGTTGTCGAGGTGGATTCCGAGGGTCGATTCGTCTTCGCAAATCCGCGGTACCTCGAGACCTTCGGCAAAACGGAATCAGAGCTTATCGGAAACTCATTCATGCCGCTGGTGCATCCCGAGGACCAGCCGTCCACGTCGGAGGCAATGGAGTCTCTGTATCGGCCGCCGTACTCCTGCTCACTTGAGCAACGGGCCTGGACCGTGGATGGATGGCGGTGGATAGCGTGGTCCGATCGCGCCTTGATCGATGCCGATGGCCGGGTGTTCTCCATCATCGGCGTCGGTCGGGACGTTACCGACCGAAAGGAAGCCGAAGCTCTCCTCCAGGCGACCCTTGCGGAAAAGGAAGTCCTCATGAAGGAGATAAACCATCGGGTGAAGAACAACCTGATGCTGGTACGTTCCCTCATCAGCCTCAAAGCCGCAGGTGCGGGTGGGGACGCAGGCGCGAACGCCGAGTTCTCGGACCTCATGCACCAGATCGACGCCATCCGAATCGTTCACGAGAAGCTTCACCAGGAAAATCGGCTCACGAACGTCTCGATGCCCGGCTACCTCCGCCAGGTCGTTGAAACGGTATTCGCCTCCGGTACCGAGCTCGGCGTCGACCTTCATGTAGAGGTAGCGGCGCTCTCCCTTCCGACCAAAACGGCGGTAACGCTTGGACTCGTTGTAAACGAGATAGCCACGAATGCCGCAAAGCACGCCTTCGACGGCAGCCATGAGTCCGAGTTTTCTCTCCGGCTCTCGGTGGGGACCGCGAGCGCTCCCGGGAAGAGAGCCCTCGAGCTGGTCCTGTCCAACACGGGAAGGCCCGTTCCCGAAGATGTCAGCCTCGAGAACTCATCCGGGCTCGGACTTAGTCTCGTCGGCGAACTTGTCCAACAGATCGGTGGCTCCATCGAACTGGAGCGCTCGCCGATGACACGGTTCACTATTCGATGTGAGGTGGACGAAGATTCCGGACTCGAGTAATCCGCGGCCGCGCCCTACTGCAGCTGCCCGATGGTTTCCATCCGGCGAAGCACCGCATCCCACTTCGGCGACTCGGCGCGGGTCCGGGTCTGCAGCTCTTTGATGCCGAAGTTTTCGCTCTCGAAGTAGCCCGGCTCGGTGCCCGGCTCGTTCCGGCCGCGCGGGATGACTCCGTGGAGGTGCACGAAGAGCCCGCCTCCCTCCTCCCGCCAGACTGAGAAAAGCGCACCGTAGAGCTCGCGCATCATCGGGTGTACCGCGATAACGTCACGGGTGTAGCTGCTGCCGGTGAAATGCTGCCCGCCCTCGTAGGCGACAAGGGGCAACTCGAACTGTTCTGCGAGCGCCGCGTCGTTTCGGATGGCATAGCGCAGTCCTTGCTCAGCAGCATCGGCGCCCCACTCCCCCTCTCCGCGGACGTACGCGATGGCGTCCTGGAGAAAGGACTCCGGCGCCGCGCGATCAAACTCCACCTCACCCTCGGCTTCACCGACGTACGGAGCCACGGCAAAGGCGTCGACCTCGAGGCCACAGGGCTCGGTACCCTCCTCGGCCACGGCCACCGGGCATCCGAGAAGGTCTCGTGAGGGGGACCAGTCGGGGTGTGAGCCCCCGATCTGCCCGGCCAGCACGATCACGAGCCTATCCGACTCATCACCCCATACCTCTTCGAAGATTGCGCTGATCTCCAGGGTCCTTACCCCCTGCCAGCTGTAAATCATCATGTTCTCGTGGACGGGATCGCCGTCTGAGTACGCCCGGACGGTGCCGAGCACACCGGGCCATCGCTGCCGCGCGTATTCGAGCGCCCGGTCGCGACCCATCTGGTAGGGGAAGGTAAAGTTCCAGAGCTCATTCCCGAGCTCGAGGTAGAGCCGACGATTCGAATCGAGCCGTTCGAGGGTCAGCCCGGCGAGCTCGCGAACGTAATGATCGTCGGCCCCAATAGGGATGTTCAGCCAGAGGTCGGAGACGGACTCATTGGCGAGATCCACCGCGAGCTCGTACGGCGCGCCCATCGCACCGCCCCAGTGGGAGTACGCACGTGGTTTGCGATCCTCCCAGGCGATCGGCGGGCCGTAGGTGAGTTGATCACCAAGGAAATGCAGCGGGCGAATCACGCTGAAGGGCTTGAGATAGTCGAGGTAGACGCGGTTGAAGGTTTCTCCGGCCACCGCGTCGGGACGAAGCATGCTGATATTTCGAACGTAGTCGCCGGTACCGCCGGGGTCGGTGTCCTCGAGATAGAGAATGACCGTCGAGGAGCCGTCGTACTCGTAGACCAGCTCGTTGTTGCCTTCCTCCACCAACCGGACGCCGTCGGCGCTGAACCTACCGGTCCCGTCCCAGGTGAGAATGTAACGGCCCGCGGGGAACTGTCCGGGTAGCTCCGCCCCGCCCATGACGATTGTCGCCATACGGTCCGCGCGCCGACCGTTGGTGAGCTCCATCGAGGTGGCCCACCCGAGCTCGTCGGTCCGCACGAGGTCGCGATCGTCCATCCGCCACTGCCCCTCGATGACGGGGACCCACAGCTCGCTCTCCTCCGTATCACCGATTGCAGCCTCGAACCCCGCCATCTTGAAGACGTCGTTGAGCATCCAGGCGGTCATCCAGTAGTTAATGGATGAGACGGCATTGCCGATCCGAAACGTCTCGGGCCCGGGCCAGGGATCATTTCGCTCCGGGAGCGTCAGGTCGCCGCGATATGGCCCCCCGCTCGCCGGGGTTACCGAGGTTGGCGAGGCCTCTGTCTCTCCGCTTACGTCGGTGCCGTGCGCCCTCCCAGAGGGGGTGGTACAGCCTGCAAGAGCGAGCATTCCGATCGCCAGAGCAACCATGAGCCGGTTACGACCCGTACCAACCGATGCGAAGCCGCTGTTAAGGGCGGTGCGTCCGTGGTTCATACGGTCAATCCGTATCACGCAGCTACGGGAATCACAAATCAGGCAAGAAACTTTAGAAACTATAAAAGTTTCCGCTTGACACACTGTTTCGGTGGGAATACTGTGAAGGAGGAAACCGGAGATACCAAGAGAGTTTCTATACTCCTGAACCGCCGGAAAGTCGGGGCAGATCGGAGAGAGGCCATGATGGAACACGAAAACGCACTGCAGGAACGGATCATCAAATACGCGGGCCCGCGATTCTTCACCGAGGGCTTCAGCCGGATCACGACGGAGGAGCTCTCCCGCGAGCTCGGCATCAGCAAGAAGACGCTCTACCGGGAGTTCGGCACGAAGGAAGAGATCGTGAGAGCGGTCGTGCGCAGACAGCTCGCAGAAGTGGAGCACGAGCTCAGCGGGGTCTTCGATGATGAGTCGCGCTCCTTTCTCGAGCGACTCGGGGCGCAGCTACGGGTTGCAAGCCGGATCATGAGCACCCTCGGTACGCCCTTTCTCAAGGACCTGGCTCGATACACCCCCGAGCTCTGGGAGGAAATTCAGGAGTTTCGCCACCGGCGGGTCTTCTCTCGCATGGAGGGCGTGATTCAGCGGGGCAAGGATGAGGGGATGATTCGCGCCGAGGCGGACCCTCGCCTTATCGTGGTAATCGTGACCACCGTAGCGGACAACCTCCTCGTGCCGAGGAAGGTCATGGAGCTCGATCTGGTCCCGCAGGAGGTCATCCGTCACATGGGAATGCTTGTGGCCGAGGGCATCCTCACCGCAGAGGGGAGAGCGCGGTTTCGCGGCATCGGGGAAACAGGGAGGGCATAGACATGGCACACAGCACGAACAGCATGATGAGGTTGGGATCGGCCGGCCTTGCGACACTGCTCTTTCTTGTCGCCTGCGGGGCGTCGGAAACCGGCGTCACGGGCTCGGGTACCGTAGAGGCCACCGAGGTAACACTCTCCGCGAAGGCGCAGGGCGAGATTCTCTCCGTCGACGCCGAGGAAGGAGACCGGGTCGACATGGGCGCCGTTCTCGCCCACATCGAGCGTGAGGACGTGGAGTTGCAGCTCGAGCAGGCGGAGCAGCACCTCGAGGCCGCGAATGCCGAGCTGGACCTTCTTCTGGCGGGAGCCCGCAGTGAGGACCGGAGGCAGGCGCAGGCGCAACTGGAGCAGGTCGAACAAGCCCTCGAGCTCGCGCGCAAGTCCTACGAGCGCACGCAGCGTCTCTCCGAGAACGGCAGTGCTACGCCGAGCGACCTCGATCGCGCGGAGATGGAGTTCGAGCAGGCGCGCTCCCGGGTTGCCGCCGCCCGGGCAGAGGTCGAGAAGCTGCAGAGCGTGGCACGGCCCGCGGAAGTGCGAGCGGCCCGGGCCCGCGTCGCCGAGGCAGGCGCCGGAGTCGAGCGGGTTCGGCGTCGCCTCGCGGACACGGTGGTCGAAGCACCGCGGGCCGGGACGATTACCACCCGGGCCAGGGAGGCCGGCGAATACGTCGGCCCCGGGACGCCCCTCTTCACCCTTGCCGACCTCTCCACCGTCTACCTGACCATCTACGTGCCCGAGCCGTCCCTCGGGAAAGTCGCCATCGGCCAGAGCGCGGAGGTGTACGTAGACGGCATGCCGGAGAGAACCTTCGAGGGCCGGGTGACCAGGATTGCCGAGGAGGCAGAGTTCACGCCCAAGAACGTTCAAACCGAGGACGCGCGAGCACAGCTGGTCTTTGCCGTGGAGATCACCATCGACAACAGCGAAGGCATTTTCAAAATCGGCATGCCCGCGGATGCCCGAATCGCAACAGAGGCGCGGTGATGGAGCACACGATAGCCCTCTCCGGGATCCGACGAAGCTTCGGTTCGGTCACAGCACTCGACGGAGTTGACCTCGAGATATCGGGCGGGGAGATGTTCGCCCTCGTCGGCCCCGACGGCGCCGGCAAGACGACGCTTCTGCGCATCCTCGCCGCGGTTCTTCCACAGGACGAGGGCAGCGCTCGGGTTCTCGGGCGAGAGCTGCCGCGGGAGAGGCGACAACTGAAGCCCCGGATCGGCTATCTCTCTCAGGGCTTCTCCCTCTACGGGGACCTCTCGGTCGATGAGAATCTCGCATTCTTCGCGGAGATCTACGGTCTGAGGGACTACGGCGCGCGACGCGAGGAGCTTCTCTCCTTCACCCGGCTCGAACCTTTTCGCGGGCGCCTCGCCGCGCGTTTGTCGGGTGGGATGAAGAAGAAGCTGGCCCTTGCCTGTGCCCTCATCCACCGACCGGAGCTCATTCTGCTCGATGAGCCCACAACCGGCGTCGACCCGGTTTCCAGGCGGGACTTCTGGATGATCCTCGGGGAACTGCTCAACGAAGGTCTGACCATCGTCGTGGCAACGCCCTATCTCGACGAGGCGGAGCGATGCGCCCGCGTGGGCCTCCTCGACAAGGGCCGGTTTCTCACTGTCGGAACCCCCGCCGACGTGAAGCAGAACGTGAGCGGAAGAATCTACGAAGTGGTCACCTCCAGTCCCACACGCGCCCGCGCACTGGTGAACCAGGCCGGCGTCGCGGGTCTTGTGGAGATGCAGGCACAGGGCGACAGACTCCATCTTCGTCTGTCCTCAGAGCCGACGGAGGCGCCGGGTGCGTGGCACGCCAGGGAGGCGGACCTGCGCCGATTCTTCGAGGAGGCCGGCATTCAGATCGGCGCGGTACGCGAGATGAGCCCGACCCTGGAGAATGTCTTTATCTCCCTCATACGCGAGGAGCAGAGTCGATGAAACGACGAGCGATCCGAAGTCTGATAGGTTGCGCGGCGGTCATGATCGCGCTGGCGCCGGCGGCGTTCGCCCAGACTGCCGGCACCGCCGGGCCGCGCGACATATCCCTCGAGGAGGCGGTGGAACGCGCGCTTTCCTCGAGCAGCCGACTGGAAGCCGGTCGCGCCACGATGGATGCGCGATCTGCCGCCGAAGCACAGGCAGAAGCCGGGCGGCTGCCGGCCCTGGATCTCGAGGCGACCTACATGAGAATGAAAGAACAGGAGCCGACGACGATCCCCCTGCCCGATCCGCCCCAGGGGCCGGGGCCGGTAACCCTGGGCGAGTCGATAGAAAACTCTTACGGCGTCACCCTCTCGCTGCGGCAGCCGCTATTCACCGGAGGAGCGATCTCCTCGCGAGTAGAGGCGGCGGAACGGGCCCTGGCAGCGAGTCGCAGCACCTACAACTGGGAGCGAAGCGGCGTGGTTCTCGAGGCGCGGACCGCCTACTGGAATCTCGTCGAGGCAGAGTTTCGGGTCGAAACGATCGAAGAGCGGGTCCGCCAGGTCGAGGAAAACCTCGAAAACATGGAAAGCCGGCTCTCAAACGGCGTGGTGACGAGGAATGAAGTACTGACTGTGGAAATGAAACTTGCAGAAGCCCGGCTGAAGCTCCTTCGCGCCCGAAACGGCCGCGAGCTTGCCGCCACCAGACTCGTACTTCTCACCGGCCTCGATCCTGAGCAGGAGCTGCGGCCGGCCACGGCTCTGCCGTCCACACGCCCCGGCGGCCCCGGCAACGACGCGCCGGAGCCCGCGTCCCCGGACCTGCAGTCGTTGATCGGCACAGCCCTCGCCGGCCGCGGGGATCTGGCCGAGCTTCGGGCGACTCTCGACGCCAGCGAAGTGGCCGAGCGTGCGGCCCGCTCGGGCTGGTTTCCCCAGCTCTTTCTCGCGGGAGAATACACCTACGCCCGCCCGAATCAGGCGAGCTTTCCAGTCGAGGATGAGTTCGAGAGCTCCTGGCGAGTCGGCGTTGTCGGTCGCATAGCGCTCGGGGATATGCCGCGGGTCTACCACGAGGGCTCGCAGCGAGAAGCAGAGCGCACGGCCGCGGCGGCGCGCCTCGAGGCGGCGGAAGACAGGGTGCGCCTCGGCGTGCGCGAGGCCTACCTTTCCTACCAGAGCAGCGGGCGGGAGCTCGAGCTCGCCCGCACGATGGTCCGGCACGCGGAGGAGAATCTTGCCGACACCCGGGTCCGCGTGGAGAACGGGGTGGCATTGAACGAGGATCTCCTCGAGGCGCAGGCGACCCTCCTCGACGCCCGTCTCGCCCTCACCGCTGCGCTCACCGGACGGCGAATTGCCTGGGACCAACTGATGCGCCGGACAGGACGGGAGTTATGAGTCTTGCAATCGAAGCGCAGGACCTGACCCGGACCTTCGGAGACTTCACGGCGGTGGACCGGATCTCTCTGGCCGTAGAGGAAGGCACGATTTTCGGCCTCCTCGGCGCCAACGGCGCGGGCAAGTCTACGACGATTCGGATGCTCTGCGGCCTGTTGAGCTCAACGACGGGGAGCGGACGGGTTGCGGGCTACGACATAGATCGTGAGCCGGAGCGGATCAAGCGCAGCATCGGCTACATGTCGCAGGAGTTCTCCCTCTACCGGGATCTGACCGTGGAGGAGAACATCACGTTCTTCGGCGGGGTCTTCGGGCTCCCGCGCACACGGATCGAGGAGCGCAAACGCTGGGTGCTCGACATGGCGGGATTGCGCGGGCGGGAGCACATGCTCGCCGCCCAGCTCTCAGGCGGATGGCGGCAGCGGCTTGCCCTGGGGTGCGCGGTTCTGCACGAACCGCGAATCGTCTTCCTCGACGAGCCCACCGGCGGCGTGGACCCGGTCTCGCGGCGGGAGTTCTGGGACCTGATAAACGAGTTTGCCGACCAGGGGGTGACGATTCTCGTGACGACTCACTATCTCGATGAGGCGGAATACTGCAACGACGTGAGTCTCATGCACGCCGGCCGGATCGTCGCGCAGGGAAGCCCATCGACCCTGAAGCGTGAACAGATTCCCAACCGCATGTGGCACGTCGAGTGTGATGCGGCCACCGATGCCCTGTCTCTTCTGCAGCAACAGGCCTGGGTCGCGGAGAGCTCCATCTTCGGT
>JAAAOH010000272.1 GCA_009908925.1 Spirochaetota bacterium
CGTCATCGGCGGAAAGAAGCACCAGATCACCGGTCTGCTGGAGGTAGACGTAACTACGGCCCGTGCCCGTCTGCGCGCGATGCGACGGCAGGTTACCGCGGCGTCGGGTGATCTTTGACGATGTGGACATCGCGGTCATGGTGGAGCGCATGGTAGAAGGTACACCGGTGCCGCTGCCGCTCGTCATCCGACGATGCAACGAGAAGTCGGTCGAGGAGATAGAGCTGGAGATCAGGTCGGCCGCCGACCAGCCGGTCGGTGACGCCGGTGACTACCAGCTCGGCCATCGGCGCTCGGCGATTGTCACCAATATCTACTACCGTCTTCCGCGTTTCCTTCGCGTCCTCCTGATGCGCGGCGCGCTGCGGCGGCCGACGGCGCGGAAGGCGGCCATGGGCACCGTCATCGTCACCTCGGTCGCTTCGGGCTTGCGCTTCCCAGGCTGGATCCTTCCAAAGACCATGCACAACCTCGCCTGTGGCCTCGGATCGGTTGTACGCAAGCCCCGCGTCATCGGGCAGGAGATTGCCGCTCGGGACGTGCTTCACCTCACTGTCGTCCTCGACCATGATGTAGTAGACGGTGCCCCGGCCGCACGGTTTGCATCACGGCTCGTGCAGAATCTCGAGGCGGCGGTGGTGCTGCCGGAAAACGATGCGGAGTCTAGTCCAGCCGGAACGGCGGATAGCGATCGGTGATGAGCAGAAACGCGTACGCGTACACGCGGAGGCCCCACCGGCCGACGCCGACGACGAATTCAAAAAGGGGGCGCGGGTATCGGCCCGCGACGATGATGGTGACCCACGCGACTATGCTGACGAGCGCGACTGCGACGTAGAGCAGGAGGAGCACGACGTAGTGCGGGAGGGCGAGTAGCCACTTCACGAGCGGAAGACCTCGCGACAGGTCGCGGTCAACGTCGGGGAAGTCAAAATCAAGGTGCACGCCCTGCTCCTCCTCCAGCGCGGGATAGTCGTCGGTGAGCAGGAAGAGATAGGCGCCCACACGAGCGGAGAAGCGAAAGAATTCCAGAAGGAAGTCGAACCACCAGCGGGGATACCTCTTCACGAACAGTAGCGTGAGCACGGTTGCCACGAACAGGCCGGAGGTGATGCTGCCCGCGCCGCGAGTGACCATTTCGCCGCCCTCCTTCGCAACGGTCTCGTCGCCGCCCGCCGAAATCAGGGCCAGAATGATGAGCGGCGGGAGAGCCAGAAACACCCGGACAAGGGCGGACAGTCGCTGCCGCCTTTCTGCATAGTCGATATCCAGTCTCGCGGGGTACGCCTCACCGTTCATGCGGTTCCTCCTTGGCGGATTCTACCAGAGCACCGAAAATCCGCAAATAGTACGAGTCGATCGGCGGCAACGCCTCGGCGTGGAACTGCACACCCAGGTAGAAGGGGAGGCTGGGGTCTTCGACGGCCTCGATAATGCCGTCGGCGGCGGTGGAGGTCACCGTGAGGCCCTCTCCGAGGTCCCTGACCGCCTGATGGTGAAAGCTGTTCACGAGGAGCTCCTCAGTTTCGAAGATTCGGTAGAGGAGGCTCCCGTCGTCGATGGAAATGGTGTGGTGAAGGCTCTCCATCGGATCGGATGACAGGGCGTGCCCCATGACGCTCCCGGTCTCGGCGTTGATGTCCTGGTAGAGGGTGCCGCGACGGTGAACGTTCATCACCTGTATGCCGCGGCAGATGCCGAGAATGGGAATGCCGCGGTTCTCGCAGGCCGCGAGCAGCGCGAGCTCCCACCGGTCCCGGTAGTGGTTGGTCGTGCCGAGCTCTTTTCGCGGCTGCGCATTGAAGGTGAAGGGCGACATGTCCTCGCCGCCGGTGAGGACCAGGGCGTCGAGACTCTCGGCGATCTCACCGGCGCGCTGGAGATCTTCCAGCGTAGGCACGAGCCACGGGAGGCCTCCGACCTCCGCCACGGACTGGACGTAGTTGTACTGCACCTTCGTGTAGAACTTGTGGGACTCGCGGGCGCTGAACATGCTGATGCCGACGATGGGGGATCTGCCGTTTCGAACGTCACTCATGTGCCTTGATCTCCTTCCAGTGGTGGCACGCGACGGTGTGCCCGGGGCTGACGGTCTCCACCGGCGGCTGCGTGTCGACGCAGAGCTCCGTGGCGTGGGGACAGCGGCTCGCGAAGGGACAACCGCGGTGGAGCTCCGAAGGGGAGGGAAGCTCGCCGTGAATCGCCTCTTTGTTCCCTGCCCGTCGTGGATCGGGCACGGGGATGCTCCGCAGAAGCGCCTGTGTGTAGGGGTGTCTCGGGTTCCTGTAGAGCTCGGTTGACGGCGCGGTCTCCATTATGCGGCCGAGGTACATCACCGCCACCCGGTGGGAGATGTGCTTGACCACCGACAGGTCGTGAGCCACGAAGAGATAGGCCACACCGAGCTCCTCCTGGAGGTCCTTCATCAGGTTCAGGATCTGCGCCTGTATGGAGACGTCGAGCGCGCTCACCGGTTCGTCGGCGATGATGAGATCCGGCCGGGGTGCGATTGCCCGGGCAATGCCGATGCGCTGCCGCTGGCCCCCTGAGAACTCGTGAGGGTAACGCCTGGCAAACGCCCGGGGGAGTCCGGCCATGTCCATGTACTCGAAGACGAGCTTCTCGACCGCTTCATTTCCACGGTATTGCCGCAGCGGCTCGGCGATAATGTTGCCCACGGTCATGCGAGGGTCCAGCGAACTGTAGGGGTCCTGAAATATCATCTGCATCCGCCGCCGCAGCGGGCGAAACTGAGCCGCGGAGAGGGCGCTCACCTCGGTCCCGTCAAGGTGCACGCTCCCTTCGGTTATCTGCTCGAGTCCGACGATTGCCCGGCCCGCGGTGGTTTTGCCGCAGCCCGACTCTCCCACGAGGCCCAGGGTCTCGCCGGGGTTGATCTCCAGGGATATACCGTCCACCGCTCTGACTGCTCCCACGGTGCGACGGAGAACTCCGGCGCGTATGGGAAAGTGTACCTTGAGCTCCCCGACCTTGAGGATC
This sequence comes from Spirochaetota bacterium, assembly GCA_009908925.1. Classification (GTDB taxonomy): domain Bacteria; phylum Spirochaetota; class Spirochaetia; order DSM-27196; family PWMO01; genus JAAAOH01. The sequence continues at coordinate 3,001 of JAAAOH010000272.1, forward strand.
GGGCTGCCGTTCTGTGCGGTGCTCACGTCTCGCTTCTCCTCGCCTCGACAGCGCCCGCGGCCTCCACGGTTTCGGGGTCGTTGAGCCAGCAGCGCACGTGATGCCCGGCAGCAACGGGGGTGGTCGGGGGA
>JAAAOH010000205.1 GCA_009908925.1 Spirochaetota bacterium
TGCCGAGATTGTTGTATGCCGGCAGGAATGCAGGATCGAGCTCGATTGCCTTCTCGTAGGCAGCGGCGGCCTCGTCGATATCACCCGCAACCTTGTAGACATTGGCGAGGTTGTAACGCAGGTCGGCCCGGTCGGGGTTCAGGTTGATGGCCGAGCGAATGGCCTTCAGGGCGTCCCCGAACCGACCGAGACGCCGGTACATGATCCCCAGGTTGTTGAACGCCTCCGCGTTCTGCCGATCCTGCTCGATGGCAGCCGAAAACTCCCGCGCTGCCGCGCCGATTTCGCCCTGTTGCGCGAGCACGGAGCCGAGGAGGATGTGAGCCTGCGGTTGAGAGCCATCGGTCTCGAGCTGATGCTCGAGGAGCTCCCGCGCTACGGAGTAGTCGCCGATGCGATACGCGTTTCGGGCTCGATGTAACGCACTGTCGGACTGCACAATCTATCTCCCGAGGCGAGACGGTCTCGCCGTCACCTCAGAAGATAACACGCTTTCGCCGGTCGTGCTCGATGCATCCCGCGAAGCGACGGCGAAGAAGTACAGCGTGCCGTTGTCCAGGCCGTCTATTATGACCTCCGACCGGTCGTCGATCACCACGGGTGAATCTCCGATCGATGCCTCGGACCCGAAGTAGCGTCCCGATCGCGTGCCGTAGAAGACCGTGTAGCCCTGAAGATCGGCGTCCGGAACCCCCTCCCAGCGAAGCGTCACCTCGCCGTCCCCCGGGATCGCCACGATCCTCGCAGGCGGCGCGGGTGGGAGGTCGGGCTCGTAGACAACACGGATATCCACCAGGCGCGGAGTTCGGCTGCGCTCACCACCCGGGAAAAGCTCGGCGCGCACCTGCACGAACCGCCCCTGAGCGGTCGGCTCGAGCTCACGGCCCGGCTCGAAGGGAACCCACCCGTCGTCGAGGCCGGCGGTTTCCAGGGGTATCCGCGAGCTCGCACTGCGGTAGTAGAAGTGCACCGCCGTCGTCCCGGGAGCGATGAACTCCGCATCGAGGCGGACGATGCGCGCACCGGCCGAGCCGAGGTCGATCGGCCGCGTCACTGCGGTTCCGCCGCTCTGCGGGTAGAGCCCCGGTGGCGGTGGCTCTCGAAGCGATGAGGAAATACGCAGCTCGTCGAGGAAGCCCACCAGGTGGCGTCCCACCTCGACGAGGTCCTCGGAGGCGTCGCCGATGTAAGGGAAGTGCACGGCTCCGCGCTCGGTTCCCGAGGATGTGGCGTAGTTGATGTCCTCCACCCGGCCGTCACGGAGGTACTCGAGCATGCCGGTGGCGCTGTCGTAGCGGAGCATGTGATGCTGCCACGTGCGCGGGACGAGATCGGTCCTGCTTGACAGAGAGGTCTCGGACTCCGACTGATCGGGTGGAAGGAACACATTCCGGAATCGCCACTGCAGGCGACGGTTCGACACAGCGGCCCTGATTTCCTGCGGTACGATATCGTTGCGGCCCCGGCTGCGCCCGCCTTCCCACAGGAGAACCGTCTCGCCCTCGGCGGTGCGCGTGGGATAGAGCCAGAACTCGATACTGAAGTCGCCCCAGACGCGCCCCGGTGTGAACAGCGTGTCCCCCGTGGGACGCAGCCTCAGATGTCCGGCTTCCGGAGAAAAAACGCCGGAACCGGTGCCGCGGCGCGCGAGTCGCCCGGTCGTACGACCCGGACTCTCGAGACGGTAGTTACCGCTCGCGTCGCGGTTGCGAGGCTCGTCGAAGTGCAACAGCAGATCGGTCTCGGCATCCGGGCGGTACACCGCGCCGGCCAGTCGGACTTCGGGATTCCCCCGGCGGCCGCTGCGAAGCTCGACCCCCGTACGAACGAGAAGCTCCTGCCAGCCCGTCTCGCCGCCGACGCGCACGACACGTTCCTGCGCGGTAAGCGTCGACGCGAGCAGTACTATCACGATGGTGATTACAGTTTGTTTTCCAGCCATGGCTTCTTACATTAGTATCGTCAAAGATGAGCGGGACCCAAGCATCTCCACGCGAACAACTCAGAGCATCAATCGCCGACTTTCCGACCTCCGCGGGCGTCTACATCATGAAGGACGCCTCGGACAAGGTGATGTACGTCGGGAAGGCGAAAAACCTGCGAAACCGCGTTCGCTCATACTTCAACGCGGGCAAGGACGTGAAGACGTCGCTGCTCGTACGACGAGTGGCGCACATCGAATACATCGTCACACGCAACGAGTACGAGGCCCTGCTTCTCGAGAACAACCTCATCAAGAAGTGGAAGCCGCGGTACAACATCAATCTCAAGGACGGGAAGACCTATCCCGTCATTCGCATTACCAATGACGAGTGGCCCCGGGTCTTCAAGACGCGCAACATGGTGCAGGACGGCTCGGCGTACTACGGCCCCTTCGCGAGCGTCACCCATCTCGACCGATACCTCGAGCTCATCGAGCGCCTGTATCCCCTTCGTAAGTGCCGCGGGCCGATCAGACCACGCGAGCATCCATGCCTCTACTGGCACATCGGTCGCTGCGCCGCGGTCTGTGCCGGGAAGACCTCCAAAGAGGAGTACGAGCGGCGGATAGAGGGGATAAAGCGACTGCTCTCGGGCGAAACCGAGGAGCTCAAACGGGATCTCGAAGCACGCATGAAGAGCGCGTCCGAGGAGCTCGAGTTCGAGCGCGCCGCCGACTACCGCGATATCCTGCACTCGATCGAGGCCCTCGAATCGGAGCAGCAGGTGATCGACTTCGACCCCGACATCCGCGACTACGTCGGCTATGCGGTCGAGGGAGACATGGCAACCTTCGTGGTGTTTCAGATGCGCGCCGGTAAGCTCATCGGCACCGACATGTTCTCGAGCCGTGTCTTCGGCTCCGAAGAGGAGGATCTCGAGCAGTTCGTGCTGCAGTACTACGGCACCAAGGGCTCGGTGCCCGACAAGCTCTACCTTCCTGTCGCCCTCGAACGCAGTCGACTCGAGCGCTACTTCGCCGACGAGCACGACCGCCGCGTCTTCATATCCGTCCCCGAGGAGAGCCGCGACCGCTCCATACAACGCATGGCGGCGGAGAATGCGCGGCAGGATCTCGAGAAGCGCGTCCGCGAGCGCGGCAACCTCCCCGCCCTGCGAGAGCTCGAGAAGGTACTCGGTCTC
>JAAAOH010000010.1 GCA_009908925.1 Spirochaetota bacterium
GCCGATCTCCGGCGAAATCCTGCCGCTCGGATGAGCGCTTCTCCGAGCGATACATGACCTGCGGCAGGCGCAGAGACAGATGACCGCTCTCGACCTCTGTACCCGTCGTCCTGAAAACGTAGCTTCCCCCGTCGAGAGCAAAGGCCACGTAGACCGTGTCGGCCCCGGCGGCGGCCAGATCGCTTCCCGCGCTGCTGTCGGCTTCGCCGGCGGGGCGCAACACGAGCCGCTCGTCCGAGCCGTCGGCGGCATCCGGGGCATCCGAGTGCTCCGGAGCATCCGGCGTCACGAGCTTGTACTCGAGCAGTTTCAGGGATCGCTCGGAGAGCGTATTGATCGTGATGTTGCGTCGTGCGGCCTCGGTCAGCAGGTCGCGGATTTCCTGCACACTCTCGATCCGGTACTCGCTTGTCCCGTTCTGCGTATCCGCAAAACCCGCGTACACGTCCCGCAGCGCGTCGGTCGACCTGCGCTCGCTTATGAAGTTGCGAAGTCGCGCCTCGAATACCTCGGAGCCGGGATGAAGGCGAACTCCCGCTACGGAGCTCCCGGCCATGCCTCCGCCGATCACGTAGACCACCCGCCCGCTGAGCTTCAGCGCGCGCCCGTCATCGGGCAGGACGGCACGAAGCTCGAGGTCGTCGCCCGGCGCGAGGGGCCCCTCGAAGGTAAGGAGGAGCCCCTCGGTGGAGACATTGTCGATCGACACGATGGTGATGTCGGCCCGTGTGCAGGTAACGTCGGTGAGTGTGCACTCGGTGCGAGGCACGCGGCGCATTTCCGCAGCCGCCTCGTCGTCGGCACGCTGCTTCATGTCGCGGATGAACTGCTCGATGAGCAGGCGTTGTGTCTCGTCTTCGAAGTCGAACTCGAGGCCGACAACATCCGCACGTTCGCCGGAGTCGGTCCGGACGAAACGAAAGGGCACGGAAATCGCCGTGTCGCTCGTCGGCAGTGTGAAGGTCACGCGGCGCACCGACTCAAAGGAATCCGGCAGGCGTACCTCCACCTGCATGCCTGAGCGGCTGACATTTACGGATCTGCCCTGAAACCGTCTTTCGTCGGTAATGAACTCAACGGTTCCGGAATGCGATACACGGGCGTGTTTGCGTTTCTCTCTCTCTTCCTTCGAGCTCATTTATGCTCCGTACGGAACTATGACGATCAGAATACTCATGTATAGTGGTTCGATGCAAGGGCTCGCATCAGACGAAGATGAGGGTCAGCACCACGATTATCACGAGCGCCGGGAGCATGTTCATGATGCGAAGGCGCCTGATCTCGAGAATGTTGATCCCGAGCCCGATCAAGAGCAGGCCGCCGACGGCGGAGAGCTCATCGACAACGACCTCGGTGAGCAGGTCCTGAAGTTGTGCGGCAAGCAACGTCAGGCCTCCCTGGTAGATCAGCAGCGGGATGACGGAGAACAGCACCCCCAGGCCGAGGGCCGACGCCAGCGCCACCGAGGAGAAACCGTCGAGAACCGACTTGGCCAGCAGCAGGTTCGGCTCACCGCCGAGGCCCTCTTCGAAGGCACCGAGAATGGTCATCGAGCCCATGCAGTAGAGGAGAAACGCGGTGATCATCCCTTCGGTGAACTTCTCGTTGGATGACTTCAGCCGCGTCTTGAGCTTCTCGCTGACACGCTCCATGCCGGATTCCAGACCCATCAGCTCGCCCAGGATGCTGCCGAGCACGATGCTGAAAATCATCAGGAGCATATGGGATGTGCGGAACGCCATGGAGAATCCCACGTACAGCGTAAACAGCCCGAGCCCCTGGAATACGATGTCGGTAACGCGCCGCGGGAGGCGGGCATTGAGCAGTATGCCCGCAGTACTGCCGACGATGATAGCGCCTGCGTTGATAAACGTGCCTGTCATGATTGGCTTCGTTATGGCACGATTCGGCGAGCGACGCAAGCCCCGGCGGACACGGCCGAGGAAGAAGCGAGCGCTGTGAACGCGAGCTTGACGTCGGCGTCGAGTTGGTCGATGCTTGAGGGCGAGTACAGTATGCATCCAGAAACCAAGTACACGGACATTTCCGGAGATGACAGCGGCCATGAGATTGTCGTCTATGGCCTGACCCGATGTGAGCCCTGCAAGGAAGCTCGCACCTATCTTGAATCGCGCGGGTGGGCGTACAAATATGTGCACCTCGAGCGCCAGCCCCAGGAGATCCGGCAGGAAATGAAGAAAGAGTTCGCCCGAGCTCACGGGAAGCGTCCAGTCTTCCCGGTACTCGAAATCGACGGCGAGCTCCACTTCGGATTCAGCCAGGCAGCATGGGAACAGTGGATCAACGGGTCATCGCCGAAAGGGGCCTGATCGATGAGCCACCGCACCCGCGGCTGCGCCCGCGCCCGCAGCGGTCTGTCGACCCGCGCGCTGGTCATGGTTCTCGCGGTCTCCGCGCTTCTGGTCACGGCATGCGCAGGAGCCCCGGAGCCGCAACGCGGCGACCCGGCGGCTCCGCCCCCGTCGGCACATGAAGGACCGGGAGCACCCGCCCCGCGGATCCCCGCCCCGCAGGCTCCCGCCCCGAACTACCCAATCCCTCCTGATACCGGAGAACCCCTCGCCGAAATTGCCTACGTCGGCCCGGACGGCAACATACACACCGTTGACCGCAACGGCCGCAACCAACGCAGGGTTACGGCGCGCCCGGCGGCATCGGAGAGGGCGAGCCTGCGGTACGGGGGCCCCGTCTGGTCTCCGGACGGAAGCTCTCTTGCGTTCATAAGCTTCGAGCACGGGGACGACGGAGTCCGCTCGGCGCTGCACGCCGTGGGGGCAGACGGCGAGAGTCGGCGCATCCTCGTCGCGCAGACCGCGACCTCCCCTCTCTATCTCGGTTGGTCCCCGCAGGCCCGGATGCTCGCCTTCGTCGGCGCGAGACCCGGGTCCTCGGAGCTCGAGCTGCGCGGTGTCGGCGTCGGAGGAGAGCGGCCAGGCGGGCGGAGTGAGCGCAGGCCGGAATCGGCGCGAACGCTGGTGACCGGACGCCCGCTCCACTGGACATTCTGCGCGGACGGCACGAAGATTCTCGCCCACGTCGACGGCACACGCCGCTACGGCGGGCGCGTCGCCGTAATCGAGCTCGGCGGCGATG
>JAAAOH010000336.1 GCA_009908925.1 Spirochaetota bacterium
AACAGTTGTTCGTCGTAACCTGAAATTCCCTGGTTTCACCGTTTGGAATTCCCGGATCTTACCGTGGGGAATTCCCGGGAAAACCCGAGGGAAAAAACAGGGACAGTTGAGACACTGTTCCTCCATAACGGCTACCCTTCGTCAAAGAACGACCAACGACGAAGGAGAAAAGGAAACGGTGCTCAACATGTCCCAGATAGAGGATATCAGAGAACTGGCCCGAGATCGATCGGTAGCCAGTATCTCACGGAGTTTGTCCATCGACGAGAAGACGGTGAGAAAGTATGTGAAGCAAGACGACTTTTCACCGAGGCCGCCGCACGGGACTCCACGACCGTCGAGACTCGACGCCCATACCCATCTGATTGACCGCTGGCTCAAAGAGGACGAAAAGCGGTGGTATAAACAACGGCATACGGCGAAGAAGATCTACGAGCGATTGGTCCTGGAGTCACCCGGATTCGACTGCTCCTACAACGTGGTACAGCGATACGTGAGGAAGGTCCGCGGCACAGGCCGGGAGCAGCGGGCGAATCAGGAGCTCGTCTGGCATCCCGGGGAGACACAGGCCGACTTCGGCGAGGCGGATTTCGTGGAACGAGGAGACGTGGTGAGGAAGAAATACCTCACCCTCTCCTTTCCCCAGAGCAACAACAGTTTTACCCAGGTATTCGGCGGGGAGAACGCCGAGTGCGTCTGCCAGGGCCTCCAGGACATGTTTCGCTACATCGGCGGCGTCCCCGGGTTGATCATCTTTGACAACGCGACCGGCGTGGGCCGCCGCATTGGCGAGGTGATCCGGGAGACGAAACTGTTCCGACAATTCCGGGCGCACTACGGATTCTCGGTGCGGTTCTGCAATCCTCAATCAGGTCACGAGAAGGGCAACGTCGAGAACAAGGTCGGCTATACCCGGAGAAACATGTTCGTGCCCGAGCCCGCCTTTGACGATGTGGAGCGCTTCAATTGTGAGCTTCTCGACCGCCACGTGGTGAAGGCCGAGGAGATGCATTACAAGAAGCTTCTGACGATCAAGGAGCTGTATCGTGGTGACGAACAGGCGCTGCTGCCGCTGCCGGCCAAGCCCTTCGACGTGTGTCGGTATGAGTATGTGAAGACCGACGGATACGGAAAGATCCACCTCGATGCCCGCCACCATTACTCGACGCGACCGGAATACGCGGGAGCCGAGGTGCTCGTGCGCATCCGAGCACACACGGTCGAGATTCTCGATGAGAACAAGGAGCTTGTGGTCCAGCATACCCGCCAGTACGGCAGCACGCGCAGCGATACGGTGGACTACCGAACGTCCCTGGCAATGCTTCTGCGAAACGCCGGAGCGTGGCCAAACAGCGGAATCAGAGAGCTGGTGCCACCGGTGCTGCGGGACGTCATGGACACACAGCCCCGAGACGAGCTGCAGGCAAGCTTGCGGACGCTGCACCTACTCACCACCCGTTACAGCTTCGAAACGGCCATAGCGGCGCTTGAGGAAGGGATCCGGATAAGCCGCAGCACCTTCTGCGACACCGCCGTACTGGCGGCCCGCATGAGCGAGTACGGTCTGGATACCGCCGCGGAACAGGGACCGGACCTCAGCGCCTACGATACACTCCTGGCGACCGCCGGAGCGGCGAGATGATCGCCTCAGCTCGGGACCGCGAACGAACGCGGCAAGAGATCAATACCTACAGCCGCAGCCTGATGCTCTCTACGCGGGTTGCAGAACTCTGCGCAACCGAGGCGACGCCCAAACAGGAAGAGTTTCTCCACCGCGTGTTGAGCGAAGAGATGGCGAGGCGGGATCGCAACAAAAAAACCCGGCTCCTCAACCGCGCGGGGTTCCCGGTGCTCAAGAGCTTCTCCGAATATGATTTCTCCGGCATCCGCTTTCCCCCGGCACTGACCCGGGAAGAACTGCTCAGCTGCCGGTTCATCGCCGAGAAGAAGAACCTGGTGCTCTACGGCGGCGTGGGGACCGGCAAGACTCACATGAGCCTCGCACTCGGCATCATGGCCTGCGAGATGAGCCTCAAGGTCCGCTTCTACACCGTGACCGAACTGGTACTCAAGCTATCCGATGCCTACCGCAGCGGTACGCTCGAACGGTTGGTTCGTGACCTCAAGCAGCTCGACCTTTTGATCCTCGACGAGTGGGGCTACGTTCCGATCGATCGCGAGGGCTCACAGCTCCTGTTCCGCGTAATCGCCGACAGCTACGAGAGCAAGAGCCTCATCCTCACAACCAACCTGGAGTTCTCCAAGTGGGGCGGCGTGTTCACCGACGAGCAGATGGCCGCCGCGATGATCGACCGACTCGTCCACCATGGTCATCTGCTGATGTTCGAATCACAGAGCTACCGGATGACCCACGCGTTGATGCGTCATACCGCCGTTAGCGAGACGCCGGACGGAAAGGAAACGACATGACGATTACCCGAAGGCAGATCCAACGGATGCGCACCGAGGCGGACCTCAAGGACATAATCCGTGCTCAATACGGTGAAGAACCCGACGGCCCCGCGTACACCGAGCAGGACCTACACGAGCAGATCAGGAAACTCGTCGATCACTACCACCACGAACACCCGGAACCGGACCTCGATGATAATCCGACACTATGGGCTCGCACGAACTCTCCGGCGCCGGCGCCCATGAAACATAGGGGGGGGCAAAACATCCAAATAGTCATATAACTGGTACGCCTATCGGTGGCGGTGAAACCCGGGAATTTCCCGCGGTTTTTTCCGGGAAGCCATGACGGTAAAAGCCGGGAATTTTGCTTGACAGAACACAACAGTTTCAAGCACGAAGATCTTTACCTGAACCAGTATGTCAACATGGCAGAGCTACGCCGGGGAATTGAGCGCTACGTGCACTTCTACAACCACCGACGATTCCACCAGGCGCTCGGCTACCGCAGGCCCGCTGAGGTTTTCGCCGACCACACCGGTGGTCGGGCGAGCACCGAAATGCAGGCGCTCGGTGCGTAGAGCCCAGTCACAGAGCACTATCGTGGCGGTATGGCAGAGGTATCCAAGCACCACCATGTGCTGAAAAATGGCACACAGCCAATCCTCGTGGGGCTTCCCCGGCGAGCGAGAGCGCG
>JAAAOH010000187.1 GCA_009908925.1 Spirochaetota bacterium
ATCTGCGAAACGACGCCATCGGCGAGAGCGTTGCCCGCATCGTCGAGGCGTCCGGAGCCGAAGTGCGGAAGGTGAACCTGGTGAACGACCGCGGGATTCACATCTGCAAGTCGATGCTCGCATACCGGGAGTTCGGCAACGGAGAAACACCGGAGTCCACCGGCGAGAAGCCGGACAAGTTCGTGGGGGATTTCTACGTCAGGTTCGCCAACTGGGCGCAAAGCGACCCCTCCGCGGAGGAGCGGGCCCGCGAGATGCTGCAGCAGTGGGAGAAGGGTGAGCCCGATACCCTCGAGCTGTGGAAAACGATGAACGACTGGGCGGTGCGGGGCATTCAACAGACCTATCGCCGCACCGGCGTGTCCTTCGACGACATCTACTACGAGAGTCGCACCTACGGTGCCGGTCGCGAGGAGGTGCTCAAGGGGCTCGAGCGCGGCGTGTTCTATAGCGATGAGAAGGGAACCGTCTGGGTCGATCTCGAGGACATCGATCTCGACAAAAAGGTGCTTCTGCGCGGAGACGGCACGAGTCTCTACCTGACGCAGGACATCGGGACGGCCATACGGCGTCACGCGGACTGGCCCTTCGACCGACTCGTCTACGTGGTCGCATCGGAGCAACGCTATCATTTCACCGTGCTCTTTCACGTTCTCGAGCGGCTCGGCTTCGAGTGGGCGAAGAATCTCTTCCACCTCGCCTACGGGATGGTGAACCTTCCCGAGGGAAAGATGAAGTCACGCGAAGGCACCGTGGTCGACGCCGACGACCTCATCGATCAGCTCGCCGAGCTCGCGAAGGTGGAGATCCGCGAAAAGGAACGCGAGAGCGAGGTCGAAGACATCGACGCAACGGCGGAAGCCATCGCGCTCGGGGCGCTTCATTACTACCTGCTTGCCGTCAACCCCATGAAGGATATCGTCTTTGATCCGGCGAAGTCACTTTCGTTCAACGGCAACACCGGGCCGTACCTGCAGTACACCGGCGCCCGCATTCGCAGCATCGTGCGAAAAGCGAAAACGGCTGTCCCCGGCGCGGCCGACGTGGATGCATCGGTCCTCGCCTCCCAGGACGAGTGGGAGCTCGTCAAGTTGCTCGGTGAGTTTCCATCGCGCGTGGAGGAAGCGTCCCGGGAGTACAATCCGTCACACGTTACCGCATATTTATTCGAGCTTGCAAAGACCTTCTCGAAATACTACCACGAGTACCCCATTCTGGCTGCGCCGACCCCGGCCGCACGCGACGCGAGACTACTCCTTGCAATTTCGACTGCACAGGTCTTGAAAAACGGCTTTCGTCTTATTAACATTCCCTTCCTGGAGTCTATGTAGGGAATCGGACCATGAAACGACCCTCCGGTGACCGCCGGATGATACATATACCGCCTTTTCAGGGCACCGGATCAGGACCGATGCCTCCACGTGACAATCTGATCGGGTAGGGCTCCTTCGAAGGAGAGATCGCATGAATATGCAGCAGAGGCCGGGCAAACAGGGACTCTATGATCCCGCTTTCGAACATGACGCATGCGGTGTCGGTTTTGTCGGACATATAAAGGGCCGGGCCGGCCATGAGATCGTCGAGCAGGCCAAAACGGTTCTCATCAATATGACGCATCGTGGCGCGGTGGGTAGCGAAAAGAACACCGGTGACGGTGCCGGCATCCTGACTGCTCTTCCCCATCGGTTCCTCGAGAAGATCATGAAGCGGGACTTCGAAATAGATCTGCCGGCGCGGGGGCGCTACGCCGCCGGCATGGTCTTCCTGCCCCGCGATTTTCGCGAGAGGTCGGCCTGTAAGCGGATCTTCGAGCAGGTGGTTGAAGAGGAAGGGCAGACGTTTCTCGGATGGCGACCCGTGCCCCGTGACGACAGCATGATCGGTCCGACGGCAAAGGCTGCGCAGCCGGCAATGGAGCAGGCCTTTATTGCTGCGACTGTCACCGATCCCGCGGATTTCGATCGGAAGCTGTTCGTTATTCGAAAACACGCCTCGAAGCGCCTGCGCGGTGAAGCCCATGACTCGAAGGGTATGTTCTACGTCTGTAGCCTCTCCACGCGCGTGCTCGTCTACAAGGGTATGCTCATGCCGGAGCAGCTCTTCGCATATTATCCCGATCTCAGCGACGCGGACTACGAGACCCACGTGGCGATGGTACACTCGCGGTTTTCCACCAACACGTTCCCGAGCTGGGACCGCGCGCAACCGCTGCGCTTCATGAGTCACAACGGGGAGATCAACACGCTGCGCGGCAACATGAACAAAATGTATGCCCGCGAAGGCACCCTCGAGAGTGATCTCTTTGGAGATGACCTCAGGCGTGCGTTTCCGATTATGGAGCCGGACAGTTCCGACAGTGGCAATTTCGACAATGCGCTCGAGCTCCTGCTGCTCTCCGGCCGGGAGCTGCCCGAAGCGGTCATGATGATGGTGCCGGAGGCGTGGCAGAATCACCGGCAGATGACGAGTGCCCTTCGCGACGTGTACGAGTACATGAGCTGCTCTATGGAGCCATGGGACGGCCCTGCATCGATTTCCTTCACCGACGGCACGGTCATGGGGGCGCTGCTCGACCGAAACGGTCTGCGCCCGAGCCGCTACTACGTCACCGACGACGATATGGTCATCATGGCAAGTGAGGTGGGGGTGCTCGATATCCCGCCCGAGAAGGTCAGGCTGAAAGGACGCCTTCAGCCCGGACGCATGTTTCTTGTTGACTTCGAGCAGGGACGGATCGTTGACGACGATGAGCTCAAGGACTCCATCGCCCGCAAGCATCCCTACGGCGAATGGCTCGAGCGCGAGAGGATCCTTCTCGAGGACCTGCCTGCCGCCGCCGATGTCTCCTCACGTAACGAGGAGACCCTGCAGGAACGACTGCGCATGTTCGGGTATACCGAGGAGCACCTGAACCTTCTGCTCAAACCAATGGCGGAGAACGGCAAGGAGCCGCTCGGCTCGATGGGCAACGACGCGCCGCTTGCGGTGCTCTCCCAGCGCCCGCGTTTGACCTACGAATACTTCAAGCAGCTCTTCGCGCAGGTCACGAACCCGCCCATAGACTCCATCCGCGAAGAGATCATCATGAGCCTCTCAGCCTATGTCGGCCCGGAGAAGAATCTGCTCGAAACGAGGCCCGAGCACTGCCGGCGTCTCAAGCTCGATCATCCCATCCTCACGAACGAGGAGCTCGCGCGCGTGCGGGAGCTCGACTACCGCGGATGGAAGAGTGCCGTCGTCGACGCGACCTACGCGATCAACCCACAGGAGGGCACCTCCGGCGCGGCACCCGACACGGCGGCCCGCGCCGGCACGGTGGCCGGCAACGAGCCCGAGGACCTGCGCTCCGCGCTGATCCGGATCAGCAGGGAGACCGAGAATGCCATATCCGACGGCTACTCCCTCGTCATTCTCTCGGACCGCAATGCCGGTCCCGAGCGGGTGCCGATTAGCGCCCTGCTCGCGGTAGGGGCGGTGCATCACTATCTCGTGCAGCGGGCAAAACGGACGCAGGTCGGTATCATCCTCGAGACCGCGGAGCCGCGGGAAGTACATCACTTCTGCACGCTCGTGGGGTACGGCGCCGACGCGGTCAATCCCTATCTGGCGTTCGAGGCCATGTGGCATCTGCGTGACCAGGGGGCCATTTTACCGGAGCTCGATGACGAGCGCATCGTGGAGAACTACCGTGCGGCCCTGGCCAAGGGAATGCGGAAGGTCTTCGGCAAAATGGGCATCTCCACCCTCGACAGCTACAAGGGTGCGCAGATTTTCGAGATCGTCGGGCTGTCCTGGGACGTCGTGGAGCGCTGTTTCTCGGGTACGGCGTCCCGGATCGAGGGGGCCGACTTCGAGGTTCTCGGCGAGGAGGCGTTGCGGCGCCACCGGATGGCCTATCCCGGCCGTCCAATACCGATCGGCTATGAATCCTACAATCCCGGTGACTACCAGTGGCGCACCGGTGGTGAGCGCCACATGTGGGATCCCGAGGCCATCGCAGCGTTGCAGCGGGCGGTCCGGCAGAACGACGAGGCGATGTACCGAAAGTTCGCCGAACATGAGAATCGCAGGGACCGGAACCAGGCCACGATCCGCGGGCTTCTGAAGTTCAGGGACGGCCGCCCCATCCCCATCGAGCAGGTCGAGCCGGCCGAGGAAATCATGAAGCGTTTCGCGACAGGCGCCATGAGTTTCGGCTCGATATCCCAGGAGGCCCACGAAACCCTCGCGATCGCCATGAACCGCATCGGGGGCCAGTCCAACACGGGCGAGGGCGGTGAGCGGCGCGAGCGCTACAAGCCGCTTGAGAACGGGGACTCCAAGCGCAGCTCCATCAAACAGGTGGCCTCGGGTCGCTTCGGCGTGACTATCGAGTATCTCGCCGAGTCGAACGAGCTGCAGATAAAGATGGCGCAGGGCGCGAAGCCGGGTGAGGGCGGTGAGCTTCCCGGACACAAGGTCTTCGATGTCATTGCGAAGACCCGTTACTCGACACCGGGCGTCGGACTCATCAGCCCGCCGCCTCACCACGATATCTACTCCATTGAAGACCTTGCGCAGCTGATCTTCGACCTGAAGAACGCAAACCCCGGTGCCCGGGTCAGCGTCAAGCTCGTCTCTGAGGTTGGGGTAGGTACCATTGCCGCTGGTGTCGCAAAGGGCCACGCCGACCACATCCTCATCTCGGGACAGGACGGCGGCACCGGCGCGTCACCACTTACCGGTATCAAGTACGCCGGTGTTCCCTGGGAGCTGGGTCTATCCGAAACCCATCAGACCCTGGTGATGAACAACCTCCGAAGCCGCGTGGTGCTGCAGACCGACGGCCAGATCAAGACCGGTCGTGACGTCGCCATCGCGGCGATGCTCGGCGCCGAAGAGACCGGCCTTGCGACGGGGCCGCTCATCAGCATGGGGTGCATCATGATGCGGGTGTGCCACAAGAACACCTGTCCGGTCGGCGTCGCTACGCAGGACGGTGAACTGAGGAGCAAGTTTGCCGGAAAGCCCGAGCACGTCATCAACTATCTTCGCTTCGTGGCGGAGGAGCTTCGGGAGATCATGGCCGAGCTCGGCTTTCGCAGCTGGTCCGAGATGGTCGGACGGGTCGATATGCTCGAGCCCGACGAGTCGGTGCTGCACTGGAAGTCGAAGTCGGTCGACCTCTCTCGCGTGCTTGCCCCGGCCGTGCGGGGGAAGGGCAATACCGGTATCATCTGCTGCATCCCGCAGGAGCACGGCATAGATACGGTACTCGACCGCCGGCTTATCGAACTCGCCGGGCCGGCGATCGCGGAGGATCAACCCGTGGCCGCCGAGCTGCCGATCCGCAACACCGACCGGACGACCGGCACGATGCTCAGCCACGAAATCACCAGACGCCGTGGGTTTGCCACGCTGCCGGAGGACCTCATTCGCTTCAAGCTCACCGGCTCCGCCGGACAGAGCTTTGGCGCCTGGCTGGCAAAAGGCGTGACGCTGGAGCTGGAGGGCGACGCGAACGACTACGTAGGCAAGGGGCTGTCCGGTGGAACGCTCGCGGTGTATCCTCCGCAGGACGCGGGCTTCGCGGCCGAGGAGAATATCATCATCGGCAATGTTGCCCTCTACGGCGCGATCGGCGGAAAGGCCTTCTTCCGCGGGCAGGCGGCCGAGCGCTTCTGCGTGCGGAACTCCGGCGCGCACGTCGTCGTCGAAGGGGTCGGTGATCACGGCCTGGAGTACATGACGGGGGGTCGGGCGGTAATTCTCGGTCCCACCGGCAGGAACTTTGCGGCCGGCATGAGCGGCGGCATCGGCTACGTGTGGGATCCCGAGCGCCGGCTCGAGTCGCTGTACAACCCGGAGCTCGTGGAGCTCGAGGACCTCGACGCCGAGGATGAGGCGACAATTCGCGCACTGGTGAGCGAGCATACCGAGCGCACCGCATCAACGGTGGGGGCGCACGTGCTGGCAACCTGGGAAGAGCGCCGCGGGGAGTTCGTGCGGGTCATCTCGCCGAAGTTCCGCGACATCATGAAGCAGCAACCGAGCCGAACACCGGAGGTGGTTCATGGGTAAACCGACCGGATTCATGGAATACGAGCGCGTTCGTGGTCCCGAGCGGGACGAACGCGAGAGGATACAGGACTACGGAGAGTTCCACGGGCATCTGCATGAGGAAGAGCGGCAGGAGCAGGGAGGCCGCTGCATGGACTGCGGCGTGCCCTTCTGTCAGTCCGACTACGGCTGCCCCGTGGACAATCTGATCCCCGAGTGGAACGAGCTCGTCTATCGCGGCAAGTGGGACGAGGCCTTCCGCCGGCTGATGAAGACCAACAACTTCCCCGAGTACACGGGACGGGTGTGTCCTGCGCCCTGCGAGCACGCGTGCGTCCTCGGCATCAACGAGCCGGCGGTCACCATCAAGGACAACGAGGCGCACATCATCGACCGGGCCTACGATTCGGGCCTCATGACACCGCAGCCGCCGGCGGTGCGAACAGGGAAGCGGGTGGCTATTGTCGGTAGCGGGCCTGCGGGTCTCTCCGCCGCCGACCAGCTCAACAAAGCGGGGCACAACGTGACGGTGTTCGAGCGCGACGACCGCATCGGCGGACTCCTCATGTACGGTATTCCCAACATGAAGCTGTCGAAAGAGCTCGTGGAGCGCCGGAACGGATTGATGGCCGCCGAGGGAGTGGAGTTCCGCCCGGGTGTCGAGGTCGGAACCGAGGTCGATCCGGAGGAGCTTGCGAAGACCTACGACGCGGTGCTGCTCGCCTGCGGTGCCACGCTCCCCCGCGATCTCCCCGCAGCAGGGCGTGAGAAGGCGGGCGTGCACTTTGCCATGGAGTTCCTCAAGGCAAATACGAAACATCTTCTCGGCCGCACCTCGGGCGGCGGCAACGGAACGCAGGCGGACTTCATCGACGCCGCGGGCAAGGACGTTATCGTCATCGGCGGTGGTGACACCGGCGCGGACTGCATTGGCACGGCGATTCGCCACGGTGCGAAGAGCATCACGAACTTCGAGCTCATGCCGAAGCCGCCCGCCGAGCGCAATGAGAGTATGCCCTGGCCGACCTACGCGCGAGTCTACAAGATGGACTACTCACACGCGGAAACCGCCGCGAAGCAGGGGGATGACCCTCGCGTGTACAGCATCCTGACCAAAGAGTTCCTCGGAAACGGAACGCTCGAGGGCGTTCGCACGGTCAACGTGAAGTGGGAGAAAAACCCGGGTGAGCGGCCGAAACCGGTGGAGATTCCCGGCACCGAGCAGGACTGGCCCGCCGACCTCGTGCTTCTGTCGATGGGATTTCTCGGCCCCGAGCAGAACGTCGTGGAGACGATGGGACTGGATACGGATCAGCGGTCGAACATCGCCGCCGCCTTCGAGGACCATCGCACCTCCCGCGAGGGGGTGTTCGCCGCCGGCGACGCCCGGCGTGGGCAGTCGCTGGTCGTGTGGGCCATCAAAGAGGGACGCGTGGCCGCGCGTGAGATCGACCGCTACCTCATGGGAAGCACGGTACTGACGTAGGTTCCTGCCGGCTCCTTCGCGGGTGGCCGCCCCGCGATGGGGGATGCACAGCGGCGGCGCCGTCAGATGGGCGGATACTCGATGTCCGCCCGCTCCCATTCGGGGCGGTGGAGCACTTCTCCGGCGTGGTCGACGAAGAGAATCCCCTCGTCCTCCCGTCCCCGGTAGTCGGTAAGGTCGATGGATTCAGGGTCCATGTAACCGAGGTTGATGGACTCGGTGAGCTCCCGGCCGAGCCCGCTTGCCACCACGACATTGATGCGCGGCTTCTCGACCCCGTTCTCGAATCTGCCGTCGCCCTTCACATGTGTGGCATGCGCGAGCACCGCTCGGGGCATGTGGCTGTAGGCTTTCATGTCCGCGGTGAAGTAGTCGCGCACATGATAGCCGCTTTCCTTGAGATATTTCCCCCATGTTGAGGAGACCTCTCTGATGTGGGGGGCGTAGATAATAAGGGTGCCACCGTCCTCCACGACGGGCTCGAGCTTGTACATCACCTTTCCGCCGACCCACAGCTCATCATACATCTCCGGCGCCACACCGAGCACCGTGTGGTACTGCCGGGGCGTGTAGCGCACGTGCACTCTGGAGGAGAGGTTTGCCGCCTCCGACCATGCCTCCTCGGGCGTGCCGACGTAGAACCCGGCGAGCTCATTGCCCGGGCGGACCACCATCGCGAGGTAGTGCCGCGGCGTGGGGACCATTCGGGCGGCATCGTCGACGAGGTTGCGCATCGGCGTACGTTTGAATCCGATGGTTTTGCGGCAGGTAATTGTTGCACCAAGCCAGTGGAAGAAGTGCAGAAAGTCTCCGCCTGAGATGCCGGGAAAGAGGTACTTGTTGCTGCCCGAGAATCCCACGACCTCGTGGGGAAAGACCGGGCCGAGAATGACCAGCAGGTCGTAGTCGCGGACTCTCCGGTTTATGTCTACCCGCACCGACTCCCGGAACAGCCCGTTGGTCCGCTCCTCGATCTCGTCTTCGGTAAACGAGCCGATCTCCATAAAGGTCTCGGGATCCTGCCACTCGTGATTCAGGAACTTCGTATCGGAGAACAGGCTTCGCCGCGCCTCTTCGTCGATGCCGTAGAGGGCGAGGATCTGCGCCTCGGTGAGCGGGTGATGGGAGCCGAGAGCAATCATGTAATCGAGCCGGGAGGCCACGGCGGCCAGGGTCTCCTGCACTGCTCTCACCATCATCGGAAGCGGACAGGTTCTGGTGGCGTCCGGGGTGATGACGAGCACTCGTTTATCCCGTACCATGTCATCGGGCGTGCCGTCGAGGATGAGCTGCTTTACCTCATCAGCCGACACGACCCCCTGTTCCCGACCGATGCCGCGTATCATAAGAGTGGCCTCCGCTAAGGGGAAGAATTGCAGGGAATTATAGCAAGCGGCCGGAACGGCTGTCAAACAGCGGGCCTTGACGCGCTCTCGTGTTTAGTGTTACCTATAGCGTCACGCATAAACAAATTGGGGAAACGGAACCACCACAATGTACGCAGTTGTAGAAATCAAAGGTAAGCAGTATAAGGCGCAGGAGGGCGATCTCCTCAAAGTCGATTCCGTCGGCGGAGCCGATGGTGACGTGATGGAGTTCGATTCGGTGCTCATGCTGCGCAAGGATGACGACAAGGTATCCTTCGGAACCCCCTACGTGAAGGGGGCGAAGGTGAAGGCGGTCGTCGAGCAGCACGGCAGGGACCGCAAGGTCATCGTCTACAAGTACAAGCGCAGGAAAGGCTACCGCCGCCGCAACGGTCACCGCCAGCAGTACTCGCTTGTCCGGGTCAAGGAGATTGCGGCCACCACGTGATACGAGTCGGGTTGCAGCATGACCGCCTCGGCTGTCTTCGCCGCTTCGAGATGGTGGGACATGCCACGGGGGCGAGGTTCGGCGAGAATCCCGTCTGCGCCGCGGCAACGGCGCTCGCACGGACAGCCGCGCGGGTGCTCGACGAAGTTCCGGCCGTCGAGGTCCGGGGCGTCGCAGAGCATGAAGGCCGCCTGCAGCTGCATGTTGCATCGTACGAGCGTGATGCGTCGAATTATCTGAAAGGCGTGTCCGATTATCTGCTTGTGGGCCTTCGGGACCTCGAGCGAGAGTACCCCGAACAGGTGTCCGTTGTGGTGGAAGACCTCGTGGAAACAGAAGGAGAATAGGTCCGTATGGCACATAAGAAAGGTGGAGGAAGCTCCAAGAACGGCCGGGATTCGGTATCCAAGCGCCTCGGTGTGAAGCGCTTCGGCGGACAGTTCGTATCTGCGGGAGAGATCATCGTGCGTCAGCGCGGGACGAAGTTCCATCCCGGCCTCAACGTGGGTCGTGGCAGCGACGACACGCTCTTCTCGAAGATCGACGGAAATGTCGAGTTCAAGAGCCGAAAGGGAAGGAAACTCGTTTCGGTCGCTCCGGCCGGCTGATAGCGGGTGCAGCAGTTCGTCGACGAAGTCACAGTCACCGTCCATTCCGGCTCCGGCGGACCCGGTGCGGTCTCGTTTCGACGGGAAAAGTACGTTCCGCGGGGCGGGCCCGACGGCGGTGACGGCGGCCGTGGCGGGAACGTCGTGTTTCGCACCAAGCCCAACCTGAAAACGCTACGACATCTCCGCTTCAAGAGCACCTACCGCGCCGAGAACGGCAGGCCCGGGGAGGGTGCGAAACGTCACGGACGTGACGGTGCCGACGCCGTAATTGACGTGCCCCCGGGTACCCTCATACGCTCTACGGAGAGCGGGAACGTGCTCGTCGACCTCTCGGGCGAGACGAGCGAGTGGGTATGCCTTTCCGGTGGCCGCGGCGGCAAGGGGAACACGCACTTCAAGAGTTCGCGCCAGCAGGCTCCGCGCTTTGCGCAGCCCGGGGAGGAGGGGAGCAGCGCGACGCTGCGGGTGGAGCTTGCCCTCATCGCCGACGCCGGTTTCGTGGGCCTTCCGAACGCCGGAAAGTCCAGCCTCCTCGGCGCCCTCACCGCGGCGGAGCCGAAGGTTGCCGGATACCCCTTCACCACGACCATTCCGAGTCTCGGTGTGATCAAGCTCTTCGATCGGGACGTCGTGCTCGCCGACATCCCCGGTATCATCGAAGGTGCCGCGGACGGTGCCGGGCTGGGGCTCCGATTCCTCAAGCATATCGCCCGCACACGTGCCCTTGTCTTTGTGCTCGATCTCTCCGAAGAGGCCGGGGATCCCGAGTACAGCTATCACACCCTCTGCGAGGAGCTGGGACGCTACGAGCCGGCCCTTCTCGGAAAGCGCAGGTTGATCGTCGGGACGAAACTGGACCTGGACGGTACCCACGAACGCCTTTCGGAGATCCGGCACGCCGCCTGGACCGAGGGTGCGAACGTCGTCGGCGTTTCTTCGTTCAGTCGCGAGGGGCTCGATGAGCTCGTCGAGCGGCTTGCCGAGCTTACCGTGGTGGAGGGCGAGCGTGAAGATCGCGATACTTGGCGGATCATTTGATCCGGTCCACGTCGGCCATCTCTTCGTTGCCGAGGAAGTGCGGATCAACCTCGGCTACGAAAGGCTAGTATTCGTCCCGGCCTATCAGCCGCCGCACAAGAATGATGCCCCCGCTGCGGGACCGGAGCACCGACTGCGAATGCTCGAGCTTGCCCTGGACGGCCGCGAGGATTTCCTGGTGGAGACCTGGGAAATCGACAACCGGGGTGTGTCGTACACGATAGACACCGTGCGGCATCTCTACGATAGGTATCCCGTCGACGGACGCCTCGGGCTTATCATCGGCGATGATCTCGTCGACGGCTTTCACACCTGGAAGGGTGCCGAAGAGCTCGAAGACATGGTGGACATCATCATAGCAACTCGGCAGGGAGAGACGTCGGCTCGCTTCCGTCATTCGACGATTGACAACTCCCCGCTGCCGGTATCATCCTCGGAAGTGCGCGAGCGTGTGAGAGCCGGCAAAGCGTATCGGTATCTCGTGCCGGAATCCGTGTATGGCTACATTCGCACCCATGCCCTCTACAAGCGTTGACCTCGCATCACGTGTGAAGGTTGCCTCCGCTCGCGTTGAGCAGGCGCTTCCCGGCACGCTCTCGCCGCGGCGACGGGAGCATGTTATGGGTGTTGCCTCATATGCGGAGTGGCTTGCGCTGCGCTTCGGCGAGGATCCGGCGCGGGCGCGACTTGCCGCGCTGGCCCACGATGTTGCGCGGGAGTGGGGAGAAGCGCAGATTCGCGAGTGGGCGCTGTCCGACGGTTTCGGTGAGTCGCCCCTCGAGCGGGAGCTCCCGAAGCTTCTACACGGCCGCGCGGCGGCGGTGGTCCTGCGCGACGAATATCACGTATGCGATGAGGAAGTGCTTGCGGCGGTGCGGAGCCACACGCTCGGGGATACCGGCATGACGCGGTTGCAGAAAGTGCTGTATTGCGCCGACTATCTCGAGCCGCAGCGTGCCCACGTAGAGTATGAGTTCCGCGCGCAGGTAGAGCCGCTGGGTCTCGACGCAATGGTCTGCGCCTGCGTCGATCACAACACCCAACGCGGGCATGAGCCGGCAGAGCCGACCCTGGCGATGTACAGGGAGCTTTGCGTCAAGGAGTATCCGGGATGATTCGCAGACCGAAAATTGATCTTTCCGTGGTGTTGCTGCTGGTCGTCGCGGGCATCCTGGCTGCCACCTCGGTATTCGTATATCTCAACCTCCGAACCGATACCGTCTCTTCCATGGTGGACAACGGCGAAACGATCCGCGTTCTCCTGGTGACGGAGGAAGATGGCTCGCCCATATCCACGCAGGTGCTGATCTATAACCCCCGCACCAATCGGGTGGGTCTCTTCGACGTACCTCATGATCTCGGTGCGATTCTCGAATCGTTGAACCGCGTTGACAGCATCTCCACGCTCTATGAGGAAGGCGATATCGACGCGTATCGGTCCGAAATCGAGACCCTGCTGGGCGTTTCCATTCCATTCCATCTCGTGCTCGATACCGAGGGACTCTCAGATGTCGTCGATCTTGCCGAGGGCCTGGAGCTGTTCATAGCTGAGTCGTATCAGATGGTGGAGGCGAGCGGCGAAGTCCAGGGGTCGGGCAATGAGGTCGGCGCGTCGGGAGTTCCCAGTGCATCCGCTGCGCCCGCCGTCCTTCTCCCGGCCGGGAACGTTACACTAGACGGGGAGAAGGTGCGTATGTACCTGACCTCCACGCCACCCGGCGAGCCCCGTACCGACCGCATCATGCGTCGCCTCCAGTTCACTCGGCGGTTTCTCGAAATGCTCGGCGATAACGCCTCGAGCCTGCGCCACGAGCAGGTTGCGCCCTACGTAACCGCGAGCTTCGAGAAGAATCTCGACAATCGCTCTCTCCTCACACTCATCGGGCAATTCTCCCTCGTAGATATCGAACAGATGATTCAGCGACGCATACAGGGCAACTTCCGCACCGTCGACTCTGACGGCGAAACAAAGCGCCTGCTGTTTCCCCACTTCGAGGGCGAATGGCTGCGGCAGTCTGTGCGGCAGGTTGAGCAGTCCCTGGCCTCCGGTGAGGAATTCGCCGACGAGTCCATCACCATTTCTCTCGAGATACTGAACGGCACCAGCGTGAGCGGGCTGGCACGCCGCACAAAAGAGCTCTACGAGGGATACGGCTTCGACGTCGTCTCCTTCGATAACGCCGACGCATCCGACCTCGAACACACACGCGTACTCGACCGAACAGGAAACATCGCGGTCGCGCGGCGAGCAGCAGGTATCATCCGTGCTACGCGCATCGAAAGCGAGCCCCTTCCCGGGGAATCCGCGATTGACGTAACGGTCATACTGGGGCAAGACTTTGACGGAACATATGTCCGAGAATAGGCAGCAGGTTATCGACGCTTCAGAGGTGCTCTCGCACCACGACGGGGAAGACACAGTGGCCATCCACGTAGGGGAGGTGTGTAGCTTCACCGACTTCCTCCTCATCACAACGGCTCGCAGCACCGCGCATCTGCGTGGACTTCACCGACGGCTGGATGAACATCTCGCCAAGCGTGATATACGGCCCCTCAACAGCCACAAACGCAGCGACGGGAACGGGTGGACGCTCCTCGACTACGGTTTCATGGTCGTCCATCTCATGACCGAAGAGATGAGGGCGTTCTACGAGCTCGAGCGTCTCTGGTACAACGGCGAGATCATCTATGACGACAGACCCGATCAGGATAGCACTTCAATTTGACAGCTGCCGGAGATTGTGTATAATTATGAACCGTGGTGGGGTGGACGGTCCGGGGAGCCATCCCCATTTCTACATCCCCCGGAATCGGGATTACGACCAGCGCGCGGACTCCCGTCTGCGCAGTCGGAGGAGCGTCTTGAAATGGAGATCACCGATATCCGGGTCCGGCGGGTTACCGCGGAAGGCAAGCTCAAGGCGTACGTCACCGTCACCTTTGATGACTGCTTTGTCGTGCACAACGTGAAGGTCATCGAGGGCAAGTCAGGCATTTTCATTGCAATGCCGAGCCGCAAAACGAAAACCGGCGAGTACAAGGACGTTGCGCATCCGATCAACTCCGATTTCCGCACTGCGCTGCAGGATCAGATCCTGGACGCGTATGAGCAGGCCGGGGATCCGGTCGGCAGCGAGTCGGTAGTGGCGGACCAGCAAGCGGATACACCTGAGCTCTAGCGGTCCCGGTGGTTCGCCCGGCGCAGTTCTCGACCATACATCTCGCTTGACAATCGGGTCTGGTTTCACCATTCTAATCGGACGATATTTCACAGCAATGGGACGTCGGCAAGCGGTAAGCCACCGGGTTTTGATCCCGGCATTCGCAGGTTCGAATCCTGCCGTCCCAGGTACGACCTCTCGAGGAGTTTATGCATGGCAAACAGGATAGTTGAGGCGGATAACCGCAACGAGTTCGGCAAAGGGCCCTCCGGTCGGCTTCGTCGGTCGGGCAAGCTTCCCGGCATCATTTATGGGCGGTCGGATACCATGCCGATCACGCTCGATGAGCATGACTTTTATCAGACATTCAAGCAGATCTCCGAGAGTACGATCATAACCATTCGTACCCCCGGAAAGGACGTGGATGTTCTTCTGAAAGACTACGACGAGGATCTCGCAACGGGCCATCTGCGTCACGTCGATTTCTACGCGATCGAGAGCGGGCAGCTTCTGCGCGCGAATGTGCCGATCCATCTGACCGGCGCCGCACCGGGTGTTCGTGAAGGCGGCGTTCTTCAGAGCCAGATCCACGAAGTCGAGGTGGAATGTTTCCCCAAGGATATCCCTGAGAACTTTCAACTCGATATCTCGGGCCTGCAGATCGGCGATGCCCTCCACGTGTCGGATCTACCGGACCTCGAAGGTGTCAAGGTTCTAAACAGTGAGGATCAGACCATCGCGCTCGTGGCTGTGACGCGGGAAGAGGTCGAAGAGGAAGTCGAAGAGGAAGAGATGGAAGGCGAAGAAGGTCTCGAAGAGGGCGAAGAAGCCGGAGAGGCCGAGGAAGCCGAGGAGTAACGGCTGTCCGTACTGGTTGTGGGCCTGGGGAACCCCGGGCCCCGATTCGAGGGGACGCGGCATAACGTCGGGTTCGCGGTAGTCGAGGAAACCGCCGCGCGGCTCGATGTTTCGCTGCGCAAGCCACTGTTCGCCCGGTACCGCCTTGCGCGCACGGCGTCGTCCTCGGAGGATGATCGGCTGGTGCTCGCAGAGCCTCTCACATACATGAACCGCTCCGGCGACGCTCTGCCAGGCATCCTCAGACGGGCCGGTGTCGAGACGGACTCGGCTGTGGTGGTGTGTGACAACCTCGATCTGCCGGCCGGACGCCTGCGCATGAAGCGCGCCGGCGGTACCGCCGGTCACCGTGGCCTCGCCTCCATCGTTGACGCCCTCGGTCACGGAAACTTCCTGCGACTCTACATTGGTATCGGTCGGCCCGAAGAGGGGGACGTGATCGCTCATGTTCTGGGTTCTCCACCGGAGGCCGAGCGGGAGCTCTATGACGCGGCAATCTCCCGAGCCGCGGACGCGGTTCTCTCGCTGCGGCAACAACCGCCCGAGCAGGTTATGAATGAACTCAATCGCCGACAGGGATGAGCGCGTAGCTACCGTCTTTAATGCACTCGGCCGTTGCGCCGTGGAACCTGTTGAACCGATCGTGGTCGCCTGTTCCGGCGGTTCGGACAGCACGTCCCTTGCGGCCCTTGTGGCGCACGCGGGTTACCGACCGGTTATCTGCGCGCATTTCGACCACGGAATCCGTTCCGAGGCCGAAAGCGCGCGTGATATGTCCGCGGTGGGAGCCCTTGCCCGGCGCATCGACGCGCAGCTGGAGGTGGGCCGCGCGGAGCGGGGCCGCCTTGCGGCGGAGGCCGGTGCCGCCGGTGAATCAATCGAGGACCATGCCCGCACGGCGCGCTACAGTTTTCTCGTCGATGTATGCCGCAGCCGTCATGCCCGCATGCTGGCGGTCGGTCACACCCGTGACGATCAGGTCGAAACCGTCCTGATGCGGCTCTTTCAGGGAACGGAGCTTGACGGCATCACCGGCATGCGGCTCTGTGCGCCGCTTCCCTTCGATCACTCGATAACTCTCATTCGCCCGGTACTTGAGCTCGATCGTTCGGCGCTTCGAGACTATCTGGAGGCGACCGGCATCGGCTTCACGGAGGACCCATCGAACGCAGACACACGCTTCCTCCGCAACCGCCTGAGGCGGGAGGTGTTGCCGGTCGTAGAGGCTGCATTCCCCGCTGCGCGCCGCGCCGTATTCGAAACGGCGGGCCGACTCTCGGAGGTCGCCGACTACATCAGGGTCGAGGCCGAGCGGGCCCTCACCTGGCGCGCAGACTGCAACAGCGGGCCGTCGCCGACGGAGCTCATGGCCGACCGCGAGACCTTCTTCTCCTTGCCAGGACCGATGCGTCGTCGGGTACTTTTCATTGCAGTGGACCGACTCGGCGCGCGGCGCCGGCGGGTCCCGTACCGCTTTCTCGATTCGATCCCTGCCGACGACCCTGGCGGAGGCCGTCGGATTGTCGCCCGGGGCCACGGCCTGCGAATCGACCTCGAAGATCGGTGGATCGTCTGTCGCCGTGATATTGTCCCAAAGGGCGATCGTGGCTATCTTTACTGCGTAGCTCGCAGTCTGGACGAGAGTTCGGGCCGTAGCGACGTTCTGGAGCTGGAGGTCCGTGGAAGAGGTGGCCGGCGTGAGCTGGTACGCCTCGCCCGGAACCGACTTTCCCTCCCGCTCCTGTTGCGACCTCGCCGCCCCGGAGACAGTATACGGCTGGCGGCCGGTCGGCGATCGCTGAAGCGGGTGTTTCAGGACCATTCCATTCCGCAGGGGGTCCGCGATATGGTACCGGTACTCGAGGACAGGCTCGGGATCGTCGGGATCTGCGGCGGCGTCGTCGGTGTTACCGGCGCGTGGCGGCGCGATATGCGCGTCGGAGCCGAAGCGACTGACGCCGCCCCAATGCGGGTGGTGATCGACTTCAATGAGGTAATCAGTTCGTATGCAGGACAATAATCAGGACAATAACGGCAATCACGATCCGGGGCCGCCGAAGTTCAATCTGCGCAATAACCGGTTCGCGTTCGTCTTCCTCATGATCATTATGGGCATGTTCATGCTCGTGCTGTTTCAGGATAACACGACACAGGGACGCGAGATCCCCTATTCCCAGTTCCTCGGCTATCTCTCCAACGGTGAGGTGGAATCCGTGGAAATCCTCGACCAGTACGAGATTCAGGGAACGCTGAAGAACCGCAGCGGTGAGAGCCGACTGTTCATGACGAACATCCCGTATTTCGACGACAACCTGGTCGCACAGCTCCGCGAGAACGGCGTTCGATTCTCGGGCTCACCCAAGCCGATGTCGCCGCTGCGAATCTTCCTCGAAATGCTCCCCTGGGTGATTCTCTTTCTCTTCGTCTGGTTCATGTTCCGACAAATAC